>DATFOP010000421.1:0-2630 GCA_035265505.1 Propionibacteriaceae bacterium
TGAGCCCCAGCTGGCCCAGCTCTCCGCTGACCAGAGATGCCGGTCGCCGACCTCGTGAAAGATGCGCACGAGCACCGCGTCGTCGGCCGGGACTGCGCGAAGAGTGATCCGCGGGTTGAGGCGCGCTCGGACCAGTTGATCTGGCGAATGCATCTCCAGCGTCAGCCGTGTCTTGACAGCGCTGCCCACCTCATCAGTGTGGCAATCCTTAGGCTGCCGTTGTGATAGATGCGTGCGGTTTCCTCATCAGTCGGCCGATAACACGGAGTCGATCGGTCTCTCCGCTAGCGCACCCCTCATTGACGCTGAGCGACGTGGTCCGCCAGGTCGGTGCCAAGTTCGCTGATGGCACTCTCCTTGCCGCCGATGCTGAGCACCGCGACGGCGATCTGACGTTCGGGCAGGCGGACTGTCTTGGCGAGCCAGCCCGCCCAGGTGCCTCCGTGGGTGATGCGGCGGCCAGCCGGTGATGCGTTGACTCGGACTCCCCAGGCGTAGTCCAGTGGCGTGCCGTCATCCAGGCAGCCCGGGGTTTCGGCTCGGTGCACGACGGCGGGGTCGAGCAGGTCGCAGTTCAAGGCGTTCAGGTAGCGAATCATGTCACCGACGGTGGTCCACAGTCCACCATCCCCGACGGTGCCGGGAGGGGTCGGCTCGGTGGTAGATGTGGGCGCTACTGCGCTCAATGAGGTCCTTGTCATCGCGAGCGGCCGGAAGATCTGCTCCCTGGCGAGCGGACCGATCGGCCGCTGAAAAACCCGGCTTACGACCTCAGCCAGCAAGACGTAACCAGTGTTGTTGTAGCAGAACCGGCGTCCAGGTGAATCCAGGGCAGGCTGCCGGTGTAGTTGCAGCCGCTCCAGGACGTCTGCGTTGCTGGCAGGAACACGTCGGCTCGGTGCAGTGACGTCTACAAGCCCGGAGGTGTGGTGCAGCAGATGACGCAACCGAATCTCGGCCATCCAGTCGGGCAGCTCAGGCAGCGAACCGATCAATTGATCGTCTTCTGTGACGTGGCCCGCTTCGATCGCTTGAGCCATCAGCAACCCGATGAACTGCTTGGCGACCGACGCGCCGTACATCACGGCCTGATCGTCGACGGGCTCGCCGGCGACACTGCCGGCCGCGCCGAACACAGTCGTCGTCTCCGACGTCACCCCCACCGCAACCCCGTCCGCGCGGACAGCCCGCAATCTGTCCGCCAGCACGACGTCGATTCGGTCGGTGCTCACCTGACGATCGTTGCAGCTCGGTCTCGCGGGCGGGCCACCGTACCCCAAGCGGACCCGCTTCCGGACTAGGTGAAGCGGTCGGTGCCGACGGCAAACTGTGGGCATGGGTCACAAGGATCGCGGTCCGCGTCCGAAACCCGACGGTCGCGCCCGGTTTCTGCGCGATCCCATGGCGACGTTCGAGTGGCGCGGCGATCGGCCCAATCCCCGATGGGCGGCCGACCCCACCGGGTGGTGGGCTGACGCAAGCATCCGGTGTCGGCTAGGCCCGACGCTCGCCGAGCCGTTCACTGATCTTCAACCGACACTCGTCCTCGGACCTCAGTCCCGGAACCCTAGCTGGAGCCGCCTCCCGAGAGGATCACTCGGGAGGGCTCCGCCGCCAGAAGCAGCTCGGCCCGCTCCGGGGCCAGGGTGGCGGCGAAAGTGCGCAGCGTGTTGGCTGCAGCCCCCGCGGCTGTGGCGGCCTCGACATCCTGGCCCATCTGAGCGAGCGCCGTTGCCAAGGCCCACCATGCTCGCCACAGCGTCGGCGGGTGACCCAGCCGCCGGATGCCATCAAGCGCCATACGTAGCTGGCCGATACCACGCGCGGGCTCGCGTAGTGCCACGAGGGCCCGGCCCAGGACGAGGCGCGCGGCCAGCTCATACTTGGCCCGCTGCACCTGGCGTGACTGGTCGATGGATTCCTGGGCCAGCCGGGCTGCTTCAGCGTGGTCCCCTTTGGCCAGGGCAATCTCTGCTTTTGCTTCGGCTAGGCGCCCGGCCATCAGCCATTGATGCGTTCCCCTGGCGTCCTGAGTTCGATTCCACAGCTGGGGCCATTGAGCCTCAGCCCTGCCCACCTCGCCGCGCGCCAGGTCCGTGAACAGCTGGTCGATCCCGGACTGGAGCACCGCGTTAGCGAAGCCGGCTGCCGCACCGAGCTCCGCAGCCTCCTGGTTGCGCCGGGTTGCTTCGTCGAGCTGGAACAGGTCGCGATACAGCGCGCTGGACATATTCAGCGCGCGGGCCGTCAATCGGGGCACCAGCTCGAACTCACGTCCGCGGGCGATGACCTCCTCAAACCTCGGCAGGGCTTCCTCGTGCCGGCCCATTCCGGTCAGAGTGAGCGCATGGACAGGCCCCGTTCGGAGCAACGAGTTGGAGCTCTTAATCTCCTCAGCAAAGGAAATGGCCTGCTCCCCGTACTGCAAGGCCAGGTCGTATTGGCCGGTCCAGTACCGGTCCGTGGCCATCTGGTCCAGGAACAGCGTACGTTCGGCCCGACGGGTGCCGGGGATCCACTGCGCCAGGGCCCGCTCGCCCAGCTCGAAGGCCGTGTTCATGTTGCCGGCCATGCTCGAGGCCAGGCTCTGTAGTGCCAGCGCCGGTCCGAGGAACTCCTCGGCAGACAGG
>DATFOP010000422.1:0-5068 GCA_035265505.1 Propionibacteriaceae bacterium
TTCACCGCGTTGATGGTGTCGACCGCGTAGGGCAGCCGAAGCTCGTAATCCACGTTCTTGTCGTCGTCTGAGGACGCATGCCCCCGATAGTCGGTGTGCAGCACGACGTAACCCTGGCGAGCCAGATAGTCATGCTCGCGCGGCATGCCCTGGCCCGGGAAGTAGGTATCTGGATCGATGTAGCCGTGGTTGAGAACCAGCACCGGAAATGGGCCTTTCCCGTCCGGGACGTTCATCACTCCCGAGACCACCAGACCATCGCCGCGGTAAGTGATCAGGTAGCGCTTGTACGCCCCGAAGTCGCCAAGGAGCCGGCCGCGCTTGAGATCACGGCCGTCGTAGGACTTCTTGATCAACGCCTGAATTGACACCGGGTGAGGCGGCTTCGACGTCTTTCTGGCCTGGGGCGTTGGACTCCGGGGGCTGGGGCCCGCTGTGCTCGGCGAGGCAGACGGCGCTGCAGCGCTGGTCGGGACAGAGGAGGCGACGTCCGTTGTCGGAGACGTATCCGGCGAAGCGGCGCTGCAGGAAACCATGATCAGTAGGATCGGCAGCACGCATGGTGGCTTCACGAAGCCAGTATTCCCTTCGACGGCTGCCCGATGCTGCTCGTGCTCGTTGAAGGAGCGCTGTCGACCGCCGGGAGCTTACCGGCGGCTGAATCGCCCGAACGGCACAGGCCAGTCTCAGAGCACCTCGATCTCACAGCGAGGACCGGCCGCATTGGCAAGTCGCTGATCGCTGGTGAGCAATATCGCGTTCAGTGCCTCGGCGAGGGCCACATACATCGCGTCCCACCCGCGCACCGCATCTCGCAGTTGCCAAGCGCGATCAAGCAGCAGCCGATGGCTGAATCGCTCCGCAGGCCACGCTTCGAGATCCTCGATGGCTTGACTAGCGGCGGTACGGTCCAGTCGGCCAGCCCGGTGCTCTCGGCGCACGACGCTGAAAACCTCGACGTCTATTACGTGCGGCGCGGCTTGGTCTGGCTCAATCACCAATCGGTCCCTAATGGTGTCGGCCCTTGAGCCACCGACCAGCGCTTCGTACAAGCAGGACGCGTCAACGACCAGCATCCGGCCAGGCCCCCCGATGTTCGTCCAGCGCAGCAAGCACGTCGCTCCGGCTGACTGGCGCGGTACGCCGCCGTGTCTGCTCAAGCCATGTCTTCATACTGGGCCGCGCCGCTAGCCGCGTTGCCTCGGCTCTGAGCAGCTCTGGAACGCTCACTCCGGATTCGGCGGCGCGCCTCGCCAAAGCTGCGTAGACATCGTCCTCCAAGTCACGGATCTGCACGGTCTTAGGCATAGATACATCTTAGCATGCAGACTTGCATCGCCGCGATGCTCGTCAGCTGACCGGCATGCCCCCGGTCACACCGAGCATCTCGGCGGTGACGTAACTGGACTCTTGGGAGGCGAAGAACACGTACGCCGGGGCCACTTCGGCAGGCTGGCCGGCCCGCCCCAATGGCGCCTTTTGGCCGTGGCTCTCGGCACGCTCGGTCGGCATGGTGGCCGGGATGAGCGGTGTCCAGATTGGGCCTGGTGCTACGGCGTTGACCCGGATGCCTTTCTCGGCAAGCCCCAGCCCGAGCCCCCTGGTGAAGTTGTGGATGCCGGCTTTCGTGGTGGCGTAGTCGAGCAGTTCCGGAGACGGCGTGACGGCCTGCACAGAGGAGGTGTTGATGATGGTCGAGCCGGGCTCCATGTGCGGAATCGCGGCCTTGCACAGCCAGAACATCGCATAGAGGTTGGTCCTCATCACCCGGTCGAACTGCTCGGTTGTGATCTCGGTGATGCCACCCATCTGAGCCATCTGGTAGGCGGCGTTGTTGACCAGGATGTCGATGCCGCCAAGCTCCGAGACGGCGGTATCAATGATCTTCTGGCATGTCTTCTCGCTGGTGATGTCGCCTGGGCAGCGGACGGCCTTGCGCCCGGCGTCTTCAACCAGCCGCACAGTCTCGTCCGCGTCGCCTTCCTCGCTGTCCAGATAGCTGATCAACACATCAGCTCCCTCGCGGGCGAACGCCAACGCGACCGCGCGGCCGATGCCGGAGTCGCCGCCGGTGATCACCGCACGCTTGCCCGTGAGCCGGTCGCTGCCCCGGTAGGTCTCCTCACCGTGATCTGGCTTGTCCTCCATCGTCTTGGTGAGTCCAGGATGGGGTTGTTGCTCGTCGGTGTTCTCGGGCTGCTGGTACTGCGTCGTTGGGTCGGTTTGCTGGGTCTGATCGGCCATGGCCGGTGATCTACCCGTCGGGTCTGGCGACAAAACGCGCTGCCGACACCGACACAGTACGTATCCCTAACAGGCCGGCCGGCTCTACGTTTGAGAGAAGACCTCTACTTTTGCGGAAAGGCTGCACATGAGTAACGCGATCATCAAGCAGCAAGGAGATTCGCCCGTCGTCGCTGACAACATCTGGGAGTTTCGGCTGGGCGCGGGCTCGTTCATCCTGGGTGCTGTGGCCGGAACGCTTGTGACGGCGGCGGTAGGAAGGCTCGCAACGAAGAGCGGGGCGGCGATGACGTCCACGCCGAGCGGCTGGCCGATCAACTTTGCGCACCGCGGGGGGGCGAAAGTCGTACCGGAGAACACCATCGAGGGCTTCCGCGAAGGATTCGCTATGGGCGGTGGCGTCGTGGAATGCGATGTCCATGCCTCGGCCGACGGAGTGATCGTGGTGACCCATGACGACCTCGTCGATCGCACGACCGATGGCACCGGCCCCGTGGTGGAAAAGACGCTCGCGGAATTACAGAGCCTCGACGCCGGCTACCGCTTCACGACAGACGGCCGCGAGTTTCCCTGGCGCGGCAAAGGCATCAAGATTCCCACGTTGGAAGCGCTGTACGCGGCGTTCCCGCAGGCGCCGTTCAACATCGAGATCAAAGGCGAACGGGCCGGCATCGAGGAATCAGTCTGGCAGCAGATCGCCGCGGCCAATGCGGTCGAGCGGACCCTCGTGGTTTCGGACAATCTCGGCAGGATCAAACGCTTCCGAAAGGCCAGCCAGGGAAAGGTGGCAACCGCTGCCTCGACGGTCGAACTCTTGGTTTTTTGGGTGCTTCATCTCCTGCGTCTCGGCAAGCTCTACGACCCGCCGTTCCAGGCTCTTCAGCCGCCGGAGAAGTACAAGGGGGTGCTGCGCGTCGTAACTCCCCGCTTCGTCCGAGAAGCCCATTCGCGCGGGCTTAGGGTGGACGTCTGGACGATCGACGACGAGCCGGCGATGCGACGGTTGTTGGGCTTCGGCGTAGACGGAATCATGACGGACCGGCCCGACGTCCTGGGCCGCGTGCTGGGATCCGGGTCGCGCGGCTGAAGGTCGACGGCGATCCACCGGCCAGGCTGCCAAGTCAAACGGGGTTTGACAGGGAACCTGGACAGTCGGAGGGTTGGAAGGGAATCGATTCCATTCAAAGGGGGATGACCATGGGCAAAGTTGTTCACTTCGAGATTCCGGCCGAGGACATAGATCGGGCCAAGAATTTTTACGGCTCAGTCTTCGGCTGGCAATTGCAAACGACGCCAATGCCGGGCGGCGAGTACACGACCGTGGTCACGACCCCAATCGACGAGCAGACGCAGTTGCCCACCGAGCCGGGCGCAATCAACGGCGGCATGATGCAGCGCACCGAAACCACTCCTTCGCCAGTGATCACGATTGACGTGGCAGCGATCGATGATGCGCTGCAGCAGGTTGAAGCTAGCGGTGGCAGTACCGTCACCCCGAGGACACCGATTCCGGGCATGGGCGCGTTCGCCTACTTCAAGGATCCAGAAGGAAACGTGCTGGGTTTGTGGGAGACCACCTCGTAGGGTGGCTCCTCAACGAGGCCTGAACAGATCGAGCCCGTCGGGGCTTCACATACACAACACCGGTCGGGTCGATCTCCGCTGTCGATCAGGTTTGGAGTGGCGTGAGCAGCGCCACGGGAATAGTTCGGCCGGCTTTGCGGGCGTACTTCGCGACTTCGGGCGCTCGCGCTAGCACCACGTCGCGCCAGATCGCGTCACGCTCAGCGCCGACCAGCTCCCGCGGCCGGCACTGCAACATCTGAGCTCCGACCTGGACGTCGGCGACGCTCGCTGCGCGCACATTACGGAACCAGTCAGGATCCCGTTTGGAGCCAGAACCGGTTCCCCAGACGACGAAGCCCTCGCCCGTGTCGAGGTATCGGACGCAGGTAGATCGGGGGTTGCCGGTTCGCCGGCCCGGTGTCGTGATCATCAGGACCTGTTTGCTGCCGCTCGACAGCCGTCCATCGGAAAGTCGATACAGCCAGACACCGATCCGGTTGCCGATGCGCATCATCTTGCGCCTCAGGGAAGTCACCGGTCACCTCCGTTCGGTTCAGTGTGCCCTAGCCGTCATATCCAGCGTTGACGTCTGACGACACTTCCGTATCCATTCGATGATGTGACACAGCCTTTGTCGGCAGTCGCCCGTGCAGTATTGAGGCCTTCGCCGGCAACACGCTCGTTCCCTCCGGTGCCTCTGGATGAACCGGGTTAGGCTCGAGTCATGAAGCTCATCGCCGTGGCAATTCTGGTGATCTGGTTTGTCCTGGCCATCCTGGGCTTCCTGGTCAAGGGCCTCCTATGGTTGGCCATCCTTGCCATCGTCCTGTTCATCGCGACCGCCATCTGGGCATGGACGCGGGGCAGGACACCTGACCGGACCACTTAGGCGCAGGTCCCTTCCAGCTTGGACGCCATATGGCGCCGGCCGGGCTCACCTGCCCTGGTGCCGCTACAGTGCAGGCCGTGACTCCGATCCGCGTGGCCGTCGTCGGTGTAGGCAACTGTGCATCGTCTCTCATCCAGGGTGTGCAGTACTACCGCAATGCCTCACCCGAGGAGGACGTGCCCGGACTGATGCATGTGCAGTTCGGCAACTATCACGTCAGCGACATCGCGTTTGCAGCGGCATTCGATGTGGACACCAAGAAGGTCGGGCTGGACTTGGCAGATGCCATCAGCGCCAGCGAAAACAACACCATCACCATCGCGGAGGTGCCACGCACCGACGTCGTCGTACAGCGTGGACCCACGTTGG
>DATFOP010000423.1:0-3871 GCA_035265505.1 Propionibacteriaceae bacterium
CTGGACGAAGCGGGCTGCTCCGCGGACCATCGCCTCGACGGCGTCCTCGTCGGGTACCCGGGTGGCGACGCCGTCGACGAAGGTGTCGGCTTCGGGCGTTGTGACCGGGCGCCGGGCCTGGAAAGAGAGTGCGTACGCCGGGGCACCCTCGGCCCCGACAGCGACGACCTCGGTGCGGCGGCCCAGCAGGTCGCGGACAGCGATGTTGGCGCAAAGCCCGGAGCCCTGGCCGACCGGCACGTAGACCACGTCGAGGTCGGGGGCTTGCTCGTGCAGCTCGGCGGCGTAGGTCGCGACGCCGACGACCAGGTCACGGTGGAACGACGGCACCAGATGCAGACCGTGCTCCTCGGCGAGCCGAATCGAGTGCTCGCGCGCCTCCTGGAAGTCGCGCCCATGCACGATCAACCCGGCGCCGAATCCCTCAATCGCGGCGTTCTTGTCCGGGCTGTTGCCTTCGGGGACGACGATCGTGACCGGTATGCCGTGCGCGCGTCCGGCGTAGGCCAGCGACTGGCCGTGGTTGCCGCGCGTGGCGGCGATCATGCCGCGCACCGGGCGTTCGGCGTCAAGCAGCCGCGCAACGTAGACCAGTCCGCCGCGCACCTTGAAGGCGCCGGTCGGAGTGGCGTTCTCGTGCTTGACCCAGGTCGGTGTGCCGGTAACCTTCTCCAGCAGCGGCCAGCGGTACGCCGGCGTAACCGGCACATGCGGCCGCACGATTCGCAAGGCGGCGTCGAGTTCGGCGCGCTTGATCACGGGATGAGCCTAAACACCTTCGCCCGAAGGTATGTGTACGCGGGAGTCGAATCTGTCGAACCGAAAGTGCCACCAGCGCTCTGGATGACGAACAGTCCTCGCGGGATTCAGGCCTTCAGCGCATCAATTGGATCAAACTCAACGGGGCGCGCGTACCCGGTTCCACCACAGTGAGAGCCCGACGGCGACCGCAACGAGCAATCCTCCAGCACCGGCGAACCATGATGCTATGTCGACGTGCTTCCTCACCACCGTCAGCTGGCTGGGCAGATCGCCCAGTGCCCGCTGCAGCTGGTCGGCACTCTCTGCCTTGTAGTACTGGCCGCCGGTAATCTCGGCGACAGCCTGCAGGGTGGCCTCGTCGATAACCCGCGGACTGCGTCCCGCGACCCCACCGAAACCGCCGCGCGGACCTCCGCCGGCCCATCCGCCGGCCTGCCGGCCGGTGCACGCCATCCGCGAGGGGGTGGTCGTGCCGAATCCGATCGTGAACACCCTCAGGCCCCGGACGGCCGCCGATTCGGCGGCGGTCGCCGGTTCGACGCCTTGGGTGTTCGCGCCATCGGTCAACACGACAATCACGTCCGCCGCGTATCCCGACCGCTGAGCCGATTCCGCATCGACCCCGGTGGGGGCCACGGTCGGGTTGATCGCAGCGATGCTGTCGATCGAGGTCAGGATTGCCGAACCGATCGCAGTACCGCGGGCCGTGGTGAAGTTGTCGATCGCCTCAATCAATGCATCTTTGTCGGTGGTCGGCGGCACCTGCAGACCCGCGACGCCCGCGAAGGCCACGAGGCCGATCTTGGTCGCACCGTCCTGGGATTCGATGAAGGAGACGGCCGCCTCCTGGGCAACGGTGAGCCGGTTGGGTTCGACGTCGGTGGAACACATAGATCCGGAGACGTCCATCGCCAGGATGATCGTCGTGGAGTTGGACGGCACCGGCACGGTCGCCTGCGGCCGCGCCGCCCCGACACCGAGCGTCGCGAAGCCGAGGAGGAGCAACAGGGTCGGAATGAGCCGGGTCCACCTCGTACGGGGTGGTAGCGCGGCCCGTACCAGGGCAATCGAGGTCACCCGCATCGCCGCCCGCCGCCGACGCCGTCGCAACAACCAAGTAATTCCGCAGATCATCGGGATGATCAGCAGCGACGCCAAGGCCCAAGGCCAGCTGAAGGTCATCACACGAGCCGTCCCGTGCGTACGGCGGTGAGCAGCGCACCGGCTGCCAGCAGCGCGAGCGCCACGGCGATGAAGCCGCCGGCCAGCGGTACGTCCTGCTTAGCCACAGTCAGCCTGAGATCGATGGTGGACGCGATGTCGTCGAGTTGTTCCGTCTCGGATGCGCGATGGTAGGTGCCACCGGTGGCCTGCGCGATAGCGGCCAACTGCTCGGTATCCAGAGCCGTGTGCAACTGAAAACCGTCGATCTCGACGGTCGTTCCCTCTGCGGTACCAACACCGACGGCTTCGATGTGCACACCGGCGTTCTGGGCAATCGTCGCTGCCGCCGATACCGCGTCGCTGCCGCCGGTGCCGGCCTTGTCCTCGCCGTCGGAGAACAGCACGATGGTCGCCGAGCCCCAGTCCCCGATGTCGGGCAGATCGCCGTCCTCGCCAATCCTGACCGGTGTGCCGGTGATTGCGCTCAGCGAACCGAGAATCGCCGACGCCAGCGAGGTCCCACCGGCAGTTCGCAGCCCCTGCACCGCCGCCTTCGCCGCGGCGCGATCCGCGCTTGGCCGCGAGGTGGCCAGCGCACCCTGGTCGAACCCGACGACACCGATGTCGACGCTGTCGGGCTGGGCGTCGATGAACGACAGTGCTGCCTGCTGCGCGGCCGCTAGCCGGCTCGGAGCGAGGTCGTCGGCACTCATACTGTTGGACACGTCCATCGCCAGGATGACCGTGCCAGCGCTCCGGCCGACCGGCAGGGCAGAGGCTGGCCCGGCCACGGCAACCGCCAGCGGCACGACCCCGCCGATTGAGAGCCACAGCCCGAGCTGGTTGTTGCGCCGGCCAGCCACCGAGACCCCTGCTGCGGCAAGGGCAGCGGACCGGCGTCGGCCCGCGAGCACGGCACCGACGATCAGCGCAGCGGCGACCAACAGGCCAAGGATGAGCAGCGGCGGGTAGGAGAGGCTCAACGGCGCCTCCGCTGGGTCTCGGTGATGACCTTCACCAGCGTCTCGAGGAGGTCGCTGCCGGTGTCGACCCGGTGCAACGGCACCCCGGCCCGGCGCATGCCAGATCGGAGTCCGGCCTCGCGCTCGTCGACCCCGTCGCGGAACCGGGCGCGGAACCACGGGTCGGCCGAATCGACGAGGAGCTGCTCGCTGGTCTCCGCGTCCTCGACCACGATCAGACCGACCTCGGGGAGCGCTTCGTCCGCACGGTCGACTACTCGCAACGCCACGACGTCGTTTCGGTGCGCGAGCCGGATGAGCGGACGTTGCCACTCCCCCGTGCCGATGAAGTCCGAGATCACCACGACCAGGCAGCGCCGCGCCAGCGACGCGACCGTATCGAGCATCGCGGCGAGGTCCGTGGTGGCCGCTGCCGGGGAGTCGACTGCGCGGTCGAGTTCCCGTCCGATACGCAGCGCGTGGCCGCGTCCAGTGCTGGGCGGGACGATGCGGGTGGTGCCGGCGCCGGCGGTCATCGCCGCTGCTCGCTTCGCTCGCAAGGCTCCGTCGTAGAGGATGGCGCCGACCCGGTTGCCGTTTCGGCCGAGCACCCTGGCCAGAATGAGGGCGAGTTCGGCAAGCACATCCTGCTTTCCGCGGTCCGTGCCGCCGACCACCATGGACGCCGATCGGTCGAGGACCAGCCAGGTGGTCAGCTCACGGTCCTCGTTGAACTCGCGTATCTGCGGTTCATCGAGCCGGGCAGTGACGTTCCAGTCGATATGCCGGGCATCGTCGCCCTCGACGTACGGCCGCAGTCCGTGGAAGTCGAGGCCGCTTCCCCGCCGCGCGGTTCGGTAGCCGCCTTGGAGGCGCCCGTCCAGTCGCCGCACCACCCGCCACTCCAGGAGGAGCAGCAGACGGTCCGGACCCCTCATCTTGGACGGGGGGTCAGGGGGGTCGTCCCCCCTGCTGAGTAGCGC
>DATFOP010000424.1:0-2086 GCA_035265505.1 Propionibacteriaceae bacterium
GCAATGATCTTCAGCAACCCAAGCGAAGCTTCTATTGTCGTCAAGCTCGAAGCGGCGACCCCTGCTGGCAATGAGAGGCCGGCGATCCTCCCTCCTCCTCTAGGCGCTTCTGGCGGTTGAAGCCGGGGGTGAAGCGCACATAGAGGGCGATCAGCATCAGCGCGAGCAGAGCGCCGACGGCGAACAGCCCCCAGCCGGCCCAGTAGATGGCCGGCTTGCCGGCCGACCGGGGCACCGCCGCCTTCGGCGTGGTGACCAGGGCAACGTTGCTGCCGGCCCCACTGGCGGCGGTGGTGGTCGGCCCGGAGCCGCCGCCCGACCCGACGGTGATCACGCCCTTCATGCCCTGGGCGTAGCACCCGGCAGAAGAACGGATAGGTGCCGGCCTTCGGGAACGTCACCGTGCAAGAGTCCCCGACCTTGGTGATGTGCGGGGCTGGCACTTGGAGGCGTCAAACCGCCTGTCCCCGGGCGGCGCCTGGCCGGACCGACCGGATGGGTCTGGCCACCGGCGATCCTGAACGTCACCGTCCCGCCCGGCTTGATTGCGACCAGGGCCGGCCTGCCACTGGTTGGCGGCGGTGCCGTCGATCTCCTCGCTGCGCTTGGCCTGGCCGAGGGCGCCGCCGAGGAGCGGGAGGCCGGTGGTACCGACGTGAAGCAGTGGCAAGCCCAGATGGCGTATCGTGCCTGGAGGGTCGAGGGTTGACGGGATCTACGGTCTGGCCAGCGATGACGTGTGTGGGTGTCGCCTTCCAGCGCGAGAAGGGTCCGACCCCAGAAGGTGTACTCGGCCCTCGCACCTGGCAAATGACCCGGACTGCGAGCATGACCCGATGAAGGTCAGCGATCCCCTCCCGCGAGGACTCCGTACTGCTCTGCAACTCACCATCACGCTGCTGAGCACCGGAGCCCTCGTGACGGTCCTGAACGGCCTCCTGCATACCCCGGGAGGAGTACAGCGCCGTCTCGGCCGTCCTGCTGCCCTTCGTGACCACCGCCCTGAACTCGCTCGACGCCCGGGGAAAGAGGTTGTCCCGGGGAGTACCGGGAGTCCGCAAGACGCTCCTACCGATGGCCCTCTCGATCCGGGCACCGAGGGGTTGAACTATGTCAACCCTGGCAGAGATTGACGCCGAGCTGGCAAGGCTAGCCGAGATCCTGGCCGAGCCCATCAGCTGGCACAGCCGTGGGGCTAGGGAGGCCGAGAACGAGCAAGTACGAAACCTCATTGATGAGCTTCTCGAGGAGAGGCTCGCCCTGATCGAACGGTGTAACTAGTCAGCTAGTGCCGCAGCAGGCAACGGTTGCCCGGTTCGCGATTTCGCCGTCGCTGCGCTGAGCATTGCGGTTTCGCCAGACGGTGTAGCGCGGGATTGTGGCCAGACTGCGAGGTCCCGTTGGGAGGTGGCGCATGCAGGCCAGGCATCTGTTCTGGGTGCTGTTGCGCGACCAGGTTGGCCCTCTGCTGCGGGCAGAGGGGTTCCGTGGCTCCGGCCAGTCCTGGCGGCTTGAGCACCCAAGCGGCAACGCCGCTCTCATCCGGATTCAACGAAGCCGGTGGAACACCGCCGACAGCGTGCAGTTCACGATCAACCTGGCGGTCGCGTCCAAGGTCGTGTGGGACTGGCAGCTTACGCGGGAACCGGGGCGTGGACCGGCAGCCAGGCCCTCGGCCTTGTATGCCAACGACTGCCCGCTGTGGCGTCGCATCGGAGCCGGGCTCGGGGAGGACGGGTGGTGGACGATCACCAGCGGGATGCGGCTTGAGCCGGTGGCCGCCTCGGTCGTCGAGGCGCTCCGCGGCCGGGCGATTCCCCTGCTAGGTGACCATCTCACCGACGCGGCGCTGTGCCAGTGGCTCGATGATCCACAGCTCGAATGGCCCACTGACACCTGGCGCCTGATCTACCTGTCGGTGCTGCTTGCCACACACGGTCCAAATAGACGGTTGGACCAGGTCCTCGAGCAGCTGCAGGCCCGGGTTGCGCATGATCCGCGTCCGCCCTGGCTCGCTGAGCACGTCACGGACATGCGCCGGCGCGCCCTGGCGGCAGCAGGGGGCGGCGCTTCTGCTGCACGGCCT
>DATFOP010000425.1:0-21624 GCA_035265505.1 Propionibacteriaceae bacterium
CCTGATCGCCGCCAACTTCTCGATCGGTGCGGTGCTGATGATGTACTTCGCCGAGCAGGCGGCGAAGTTCTACGAAAGTGTCGAGATCGTCGAGCTCCACCATGCCGGAAAGGCTGACGCCCCGTCCGGTACGGCCGCCACCACTGCCCGCCGAGTGGCGGCTGCCCGCGCATCCGCGGGTCTCCCGCCGCCGCCCGACGCGACGGTCCAGGAACTGCCTGGTGCCCGGGGCGCTTCAATCGATGGCATCCACGTGCACGGCGTGCGGCTTCGGGGACTGGTCGCGCACCAGGAGGTGCTGTTCGGTGCAGAAGGCGAGTCGCTGACCATCCGCCACGACTCGCTGGATCGGGTCTCGTTCATGCCGGGCGTAATCGCTGGGGTGCGAGCCGTGAGCTCGCGGCCCGGGCTGACGGTGGGCATCGACGACATCTTGGGCTTGTAAGTTCGCAGCATGTTGAGGCGGCACCGCTCGGCGCTGACCTTCGTTGGCGTGGCCTTGCTTCTCGCGGGACTGCTAGCGGCTGGGCTCTACGGTGTGGATCGCTGGGCGCAGAACGGGGTCGAACGGCAGGTCGCGAAGAACCTGCACAGCGCTCTGGCGACCCCGAGCGAACCACAGGTCAGCATCGATGGGTTTCCCTTTCTGACGCAGGTCGCCACGCGCAATATCCGCCAGGTGCACGTCGTTGCAGATGATGTCGGTGCTACCGGTGAGAACGCCCTGAGCCTCGCTCACGTAGATCTTCTGCTCAGCGAGGTCATGACAACCGACTGGTTCCAGACCATGACCGCCTCCCACATTGAGGGCACAGGACTGATCGACTATGCAGTTCTGGAGCGTGTCGCGACGGTTCCGGTGTCCTACGCCGGCGATGGTCGAATCCGTGTGGAGACCACGGCGACGCTTTTCGGCGCGAAGGTGGTCGCACAGATCACTGGATCACCTCGGTTGGAGCGTGGCGACCAAGCCATCACGCTCGCCGATCCCACGATCAAGGTTGCGGGTGTGGATCTGCCCGACTTCACAGCGACGGCGCTACTGCGAACAGTGGTGAAACCCATTCCACTGAAAGGCCTGCCCCTGCGACTGGCGGTGACGTCAATCTCGGCGGAAGCCGACGCGCTACGCATCGGCGTGGCTGCCGATGAGGTGCCGTTATAGGGCTGACGTCAGCCCAGGTCGGTGTGCAGCCGAACTTGCTTCAACCTTACGGATCTTTCGTCACTGCCGATCTCGCGCCAGCTGCCGTCCGTCGCCCACCCGGCTTCGAGGAGGAACGCGCGGCGGGCGTCGTCCGCGGCAGAGATCCAGCAAACAACGCGTCGAAAGCCGTCCGCTCGCAACGTGTCGATGGATGCGTTGAGCAGCCGCGAACCGTGGCCCCGGTGTTGCGCCTGAGGGTCCACCTCCAACTCGTCCAGCTGCCCGACTTCAGCCTCATCGAGATCGGCGTCTTGACCCGGGACGGTGGTCGCAAACCCGACAACTCTTCGGTTCTCTATCGCTACTAGAACGCGGCACCGCGCCTGCGGCGGCCGCACGATAGCTGCATGCCAAGCCTCGGCCATACTCACCGCGTCAATCGCGTCAAGCAGCGCCTCGGCGATCTCGAGCGGTTGGGTGCTCCAGGCGCGTCGCTGCAAGTCCGCGATCTCCCTGGCTTCGCTTGGCCAGGCGAGCCGCACAGACTCACTAGCGGTGTTGCTTCGAGGGCCCTGTAAATCGTCCGGCACGATACGTGATGCTAATCAGTGCACGATGTGACTTAGATCACACTCCGAGATCCCTTGGTCTGCCGCCAGAGTCGAGGATGATTAAAGAGAAGTCCGTGATTACCTGATCCCCCGAGCAGGCAATCACGGACTTCCTTCATGTCGCGCACACATTGCGCACGGTCTCGGTCGGCATCGCGGGATAGCCTTTCCGCCGTGCGCGCCAGCAGTTTGAAACCTCCTCCTCCGCTCGGCGACAACACAGTGCGGTTGATCCCGCTCGGCGGCCTTGGCGACATCGGTCGCAACATGACCGTGCTCGAGTATCGTGGCGAGCTCCTGCTTATCGACTGCGGTGTGCTCTTCCCGGAGGATGATCATCCCGGGGTCGATCTGATCCTTCCGGGCCTGGACGCCATCATCGGCCGGTTGGCCGACGTGGTGGCGCTGGTCTTGACCCACGGCCACGAGGACCACATCGGCGCGGTGCCGTACCTGCTACGACAGCGTGCCGACATTCCCCTCGTCGGATCGAAGCTCACGCTCGCCTTGGTCGACGAGAAGATCCGCGAGCACCGGATCCGCGGCACCGAGCAACGCGAGGTTGCCGACTTGCAGCGGATGACGCTCGGCGCGTTCGACGTCGAGTTCGTGGCGGTGAACCACTCCATTCCTGACGCGCTAGCCGTGATGGTCCGGACACCGGGCGGGACGATCTTGCACACCGGCGACTTCAAGATGGATCAGCTGCCATTGGACAACCGGATCACCGACCTGCGCTCCTTTGCACGGCTGGGCCAGGAAGGCGTCGATCTCTTCCTCGTCGACTCCACGAACGCCGAGGTGCCCGGATTCACGACGCCGGAACGCGATATCGCGCCAGCCTTGGATCGGGTCTTTGCGCGGAGCAGGCAGCGGATCATCGTGGCCTGCTTCGCCTCGCACGTCCATCGGGTGCAGCAGATCATGGACGCTGCCGTCGAGCATGGTCGCAAGGTGGTCTACGTCGGACGTTCCATGGTCCGCAACATGACCGTCGCTCGCGATCTCGGCTACCTACGGGTACCTGGTCACACCTTGATCGACTTGCGCGAGATCGAGGCTCACCGGCCGGAGGACGTGGTGATCATTTCTACCGGATCCCAAGGCGAGCCGCTTTCCGCCCTGTCCAGAATGGCCAACCGAGATCACCCGGTGATCACGTTGCGGGCGGGAGACACCGTGGTGTTGGCCAGCTCGCTCATCCCGGGCAACGAAAGCTCGGTGTATCGGGTGATCAACGGTCTCAGCAAGCTCGGCGCTCATGTCGTTCACAAGGGAAACGCCCTCGTGCATGTGTCGGGACACGCCAGCGCCGGGGAGTTGCTGTTCGGCTACAACCTCGTACGGCCGAGAAACGTGTTGCCTGTCCATGGTGAGGCTCGACACTTGATCGCCAACGGTGAGCTGGCCGTTGCCACTGGAGTGCCGCGAGAACGGACAATTCTCGCCGAAGACGGATCGGTGATCGATCTCGAGAACGGGGTCGCGCGGATCGTCGGCAAGGTTGACAGCGGCTACATCTTCGTCGACGGAACCACGGTTGGTGACATCTCAGAGGTCTCACTGACCGACCGGCGGATTCTTGGCGAGGAGGGCTTCATCTCCGTAGTTGCGGTGGTCAACACGCATGCCTCGAGGATTGTGAGCGGGCCGGACATCCATGCCCGAGGATTCGTCGAGGATGATTCGGTCTTCGACCCGGTGCGGCCGCTGATCATCTCGGCGCTCGAGGAGGCGCTGGCAGAGGGGGTCGACGACTCCTACCGACTGCAGCAGGTGATCCGGCGCCGGCTTGGGCGCTGGGTCAGCGACACCCACCGCCGCCGGCCCATGATCATTCCTGTTGTTATCGAGACCTAACGCTGCGCGAGCGTCGTCGATGGCGGCGGCGTCCCGAGTGACTAGGAAGACGGCGTCTCAACGGCGAGATCGCGCGAGCACCGGAATAGCTATCGGGCGACCTTGCCGGCCTTGATGCAGGATGTGCAGACGTTCAGGCGCTTCGGGCTGCCGCCGACGGTGGCCCGCACCCGCTGGATGTTGGGGTCCCAGCGCCGGTTGGTTTTCTTCTTCGACCAGGGCACATTGTGGCCGAAGCCCGGTCCCTTCCCGCAGACGTCACATACGGCAGCCACTGGCGTTCACTTCCACTCGATTGCGATCTGATACCCACCTCGGGGCAACCGAGAAATCGTACCCGAGCGCTCCGACCGCTGGCCAATCCAACAAAGGACTTGGTGTCAGGCTGGATAGGGTGGCGTCGTGTGGCAGGCGCTGACCGTCTGGTTGCGCCGTGCTCGGACCATCATCGCTGATTCGGCGCCAGCGCTTGATGCGATGAACGTCTTCCCGGTATCGGACTCGGACACGGGGTCCAACCTGGAGCTGACGCTCTCAGGTATCGCCGAGGCAATGCCCGATCTGGAGAGGTCGAGCCTCGACGACTCGTCACCCACCGGTTCTGCCGACAGACGACAGCAGCTCGAGGCCCTGATGTCGGCGGCAATCTTGTCGGCCCACGGGAACTCCGGTGCCATCGTGGCCGAGATGATTACCAGCGTCTGCCGAGCGTTCGAGCGTGATGATCAGCGGTTACGGACGCTGTCGCCCGGGTCGCTGATCGCGGTGCTGCTAGGGACCGTGTCGACCGCCGCCAACCACGCCGTTGCCCAACCGGTCGCGGGCACCATTCTCACCGTGGCCGAGGCGGCCGCCGAAGCCGCCGAATTGGCCGCCCTGTCGAGCCCCGATGACGCCCTTGCCGTCGCCCGGGTGGCGCAGTCGGCAGCCCGAGCGGCGCTGGCCCGTACGCCCCAGCAGCTGGACGTTCTGGCCCGTGCCGGGGTCGTGGATTCCGGCGGACAGGCATTCGTGCTGCTGGTCGATGTGCTCGTCGAGGTGCTCGGCGGAGCCAGGGCAGAACCGCTGGCGTTGCCGACCGATCGGCCCGTACATCCCGCTCCGGCGGTCGAACGCTCGGCCACCGAGTATGAGGTCATGTACGCGGTGACCGGGGCCCGGTCATCCAGTCTCGACGAACTTCGCGGGAATCTGTCAGAGCTCGGCAGTAGCGTCGTCATTGTGGGTGACCGGACCGTCGCGCAGGTGCATGTGCACGCAGCCGATGCGGGAGCGGCGATCGAAGCTGCGTTCGGCCTCGGCACGCTGAGCCGGATACGGGTCACCGCGCTCGACGCAAGGGCCGGCGCCAACGTTCGTATGGTGGTGTCTGCCGTCGCCGGTGAGGGAATAGCTGAGGCCGTACGGTCGATGGGCGGAGTACCGGTCGGTGGCGGCCAGTCGGGAGATGTGCTCGAGGAGCTGACCGCAGTTGTCGAGCATGCCGGAGGGGACGTGGTGCTGCTACCCAACGGCATGCTAAGCCTCGAGACGGCGACTTCCCTGGCCAATCATGTCGATGCCGGGCGACGAGTCGCCGTCATTCCTACGACAGCTCAGGTTCAGGGGCTGGCTGCGCTGTCGGTGCACGATCCGAGCACAGACTTCGACTCGATAGTCGTGGCCATGAGTACGGCTGCGGGTCACGCCCGGCACGCGGGCGTGACCATTGCCGAACGGGCAGCGATGACGATGGCCGGACATTGCCAGGCCGGCGACGTACTCGGCGTGGTCGAGGGAGATGTCGTCGAAACCGGTGACTCGGTGGTGGAGGTGGGCTGGCGAGTGATCGAACGGCTGCTCGCCATGGGCGGCGAGCTGCTGACGCTGATCATCGGCGCCAATGCCGAGCGAGCCGTCGCTGTCGAGCTCTCACGTCGCGCACGCCAGGCCGTCAATGGCTTGGAGACGGAAATACTCGACGGAGGCCAACGCCGATATCTCCTGCTGGTGGGGCTGGAGTGACCGCGGTCGCCGGCGCGGTCTGGCGCAGCGAGACCTATCGGCGACTCGGCAGCCGCTTGGACCGGCTGATCGGGCCGACGGCCAAGCTTTTCGAGCCACTGGAGATCCGTACAGTCTCCGATCTCCTGCACCATCTGCCGCGTCGCTACTTCTCCGGCACCGAGCTCAGTGACCTCTCCACCCTGCAGGCCGGCGAAGAGGTGGCTGTCATGGCGGAGGTCGTGGCAACGAAGACCTTCAACATGCCGTCGGCGCCCGAACTCACGGCAGGCCGGCCACGTGGCGGCCGACGAGCCCGCGTCGAGGCCACAATCACCGACCATAGGGGGCAGTTGACGCTCGCGTTCTTCGGCAGACCGAAACTGGTCATGTACTGGCAGAAGCAGCTTGCGCCGAGGTCACGAGGGATCTTCGCCGGCAAGCTGACGAGCTTCAACTCCAGACTGCAGCTGGCGCATCCCGACTTCGTGATCCTGGACGAAGACGGTCGGGTCGTCGGAGGTTCGCAGGCGAACGAGGGCTTAGCCACAGCTAGCCAGAACGGTCTGGTCGGGCTCTATCCGGCGACGCGAAAGCTTCGGACCTGGATGATTGCCGCCTGTGTGCAGATGGCATTGGAATCGCTCGCAGGATGCCCAGATTCATTGCCGGAATGGATCCGCAAGGAAGCTGGGGTCCTCGACTTGGAGGCCGCTCTGCTCGCTGTTCACGTGCCGCAGAGCCGGGACGACATCGAGCGTGGTCTTGCCCGTCTGCGATTCGACGAAGCGTTCGGCTTGCAACTGACCATGGCCCGCCGCCGCGCTGACGCGGCCGCTCACGCCGCCATGCCGCGTCCTCGCCGAAGCGGAGGGCTGCTGGACGCGTTCGACGCCAGATTGCCCTTCACGCTGACAGCCGGTCAGGTCGAGATCAGCGAGGTCATCATGGCTGAGCTGGCGCGAGCGCGGCCGATGCAACGCCTCCTGCAAGGCGAAGTGGGCTCGGGTAAGACGCTGGTCGCCCTGCGCGCCATGCTCGCGGTGATCGATGCCGGTGGTCAGGCCGCTCTGCTGGCTCCAACTGAAGTCCTAGCGGCGCAGCACCTGCACACCATCACCACCATGCTTGGCGACCTCGCGGAGGGCGGCACGCTGTCGGCGGCAGAGCATGCCACCGAAGTTGTCTTGTTGACCGGCTCGACATCGGCCGCCGCACGACGGGATGTCCTGGCAAGGATCGCCTCGGGAGAAGCCGGGATCGTCATCGGCACGCATGCGCTTTTAGGGGAGGGCGTCCAATTCGCCGACCTGGGTCTGGTCGTGGTCGATGAGCAGCATCGGTTCGGCGTCGAGCAGCGAGCAGCGCTGGCCGCCAAGGCGGCGACCCGCCCGCACGTACTGGTCATGACGGCGACGCCCATCCCGCGATCAGTGGCGATGACTGTCTTCGGCGACCTGGAGACTTCGACACTGCGTGACCTGCCTGCTGGCCGGGCCGACGTGGGCACGGTGGTCATCGACGCGAAGCGAAACCCGGCATGGGTGGCGCGGGCGTGGCAACGCGTCGCCGAGGAGGTCGCTGCGGGTCGGCAGGGGTACGTGGTGTGCGCGCGGATCTCCAGTGCGGATCAGCAAGCTGGCCGCCCTCCGGGCCGGGCCAGCGCCGCCCGGCGCCAACTTGACGGTTGGGAAGAAGAGGACGGCTCGGAGGAGCAAGACGCGGAGCCCGCCGTGGCCGCTGACGACCTTTTCGAGCAGCTCACGACCGGACCGCTGGCGGGGCTGCGCGTCGAGCTGCTACACGGCCAGCTGCCTAGCGAGCACAAGGAGGGGGTCATGAGACGCTTCGCCGCGGGCGAGATCGATGTCCTCGTCGCCACCACGGTGGTCGAGGTCGGCGTTGACGTGCCCAACGCCTCCGTGATGGTGATCAACGACGCCGACCGTTACGGAATCTCGCAGCTACACCAGCTGCGGGGCCGGATCGGACGTGGCGCGCATCCAGGCATTTGCTTGTTGATTTCCGGCGCACCGGAAGATTCCCTTGCCCGAGCCCGGGTCGACGCCGTGGCGGCGACCCGGGACGGCTTCGTTCTCGCCGACATCGATCTGGAGCAGCGGCGAGAGGGCAACGTCCTGGGCGCGGAGCAGTCCGGTGCCCGATCCAGCCTTCGACTGCTGCGTGTGCTGGCCGATGCCGACCTCATCGCGCAAGCCCGAGAACTTGCCGAGCGATGCGTGGCCGAGGACCCCGAGCTGGCCGATCCGGCGTTGAACGACGCCGTCACCCGGGTTGAGATGCAGGCGGCCGGAGCCTGGCTGGACCGGACGTGACGCGGGGAAGCGGAGCCCCTTCCAGCCGCGGCGACGGCGTGCGAACGTGAGGGTCATCGCTGGCTCGGCCGGCGGTCGACGTCTGATGGTGCCGCGCGGCGACGTCACGCGGCCGACCACCGATCGCGTTCGCGAAGCGCTGTTCTCCGCCATCACGTCCTGGGCCGGCACCAGCGACCGCCGAGCCGACCTCACACTCGCCGGCCTCGCTTTTTGCGATCTCTACGCCGGTTCCGGCGCCATTGGCCTGGAGGCGGCCAGCCGTGGCGCAAACCCGGTGCTCATCGTGGAGGCCGACCGACGCATCGCATCTCTCGCCGTTCGCAATGCCCGAGAGTTGAGCCTCTCCGCCAAGGTCCAAGTCTCGCGGGTGGAGTCTTTGATCGCGGGCACAGCACCTAACCCGTTCGACATTGTCTTTGCGGACCCGCCCTACGACATGGACAGTGCGTACCTCAGCGACCTGTTGACTCTCGTTGTAGGCGGCTGGGTCACGCCGCCCGGACTCGTCATCGTGGAGCGCTCCCGTAGGTCGACGAGGTTGTCCTGGCCCGTCGGCTTCGCGCGAACGTGGCAGCGAACCTACGGGGAGACCGTCGTGGAGTTCGGTGCCGTCGATAGCCTCAGGACAACAGAAGGAGGGCCGTGAGCCGAGCTGTTTGTCCTGGGTCGTTCGATCCGGCGACCTCCGGGCACCTGGACGTGATTGAACGAACCGCTCGGCTGTTCGACGAGGTCGTCGTCGCCGTCGGGAACAACGTGGCCAAGAACGCGCTCTTTAGTCCTGCCGAGCGGGTCGACATGCTCACCGAAGCGTGCTCGCCATGGAAGAATGTCTCTGTCGCGCTCTTCGACGGACTACTGGTCGAGTTCTGCACCGTTCACCACATCGACGCCATCGTCAAAGGCCTTCGCTTCGTCTCTGACTTCGACTATGAGCTGCAGATGGCGCAGATGAACAGAGAGTTGACCGGGGTCGACACCATTTTCATGCCGACGGCGCCCCAGTGGTCCTATGTCTCCTCGACGTTGGTGCGCGAGATCGCCGGCCTCGGCGGTGACGTCGCCGCCTTCCTGCCGCCCTGGATCGCCGAACGAATCCGGAGCCGGGTCGCCGAACGGGAAAGAAGCAAACCGTCATGATGTTTGTCCGGTTGTGTGAGAGGTTACATTTCACATGCAGCGGTCTCGTGGGGGCAGACAGCCGCTGCTGAGGAGGGAATGAAGGAGTGTCATGGCCGACCGCCAGACGACCGAGGAAAAGCTGGCGAACCTCCGTGAGCTGATCCTGAACGCCCGCTCCATGCCGATGTCAGCGTCGTGCGTCGTCAATCGTGGTGAAGTGCTCGCCGCTATCGACGACGTCATCGAGAACCTGCCGGACGAGATCGCCGACGCCCAACACGTGCTTGACCGCTCAGAAGCCAAGATCGCCGAGGGAGAGGCGGAAGCCGGTCGGATTCTTGCCGACGCTCGTGAGCACGCCGCGCGGTTGGCTCAACACAGCGAGGTCGTCCGCGTGGCGGAGGCGGTAGCCGAGAGAATGCGGCTCGACGCTCAGGACGAAGCTGCCGCCCTGCGCCGGGAGACCGATGCCTTCATCGACTCACGGATGGCCGGCTTCGAGTCCGTCCTTCACAAAACAGCCAGCCAGGTCAAGACAGCTCGGTCTCGACTGGCCGAGCGGAGCGGACTTGATGGGTCGGAGCCAGCCCAGACGCCGGTGATCTCGGAGTAGCTGAGGCGCCAATGGACGCGCCCCGCGGACAGGCGTGCCCGCACGGTTGGACCTGGGCGCCTACTCCCCGGTAACCTTGGTCGCCGGTCACGACGACGTTGAGACCCGCAAGGCTCGGAAGGATTGCGATGAGTTCGCCGCATCGCCCACTCGGCTCAAGGTCTGGGTTAGTGCTCGACACCCGTGACCTCGGTCGTCGGGCAGGCGCGATGAAGCTGGTTCGCACGACTGTCGACGCCCCAGCGGATCTGGGCATCGACGTCATCGGGGTGCCACCAGGATCACCGGTTCGGCTAGACCTTCGGCTCGAGTCGGTGGTCGAGGGGGTGCTGGTTACCGGAACTGCGACTGTAGCGTTGCGCGGAGAGTGCGTACGGTGCTTAGGCGCGATCGCTGGGGAGCAGCAAATCGAGGTCCAGGAGCTGTACGTCTATCCGGGCAGCGACGCGACCGAGGAGGAGGCCAGCCGGCTCGATGGGGACCTGCTGGACCTCCAACCGCTGCTTCGGGACGATGTGGTGCTCGACCTGCCATTCCAGCCCTTGTGCGGAGAGGAATGCCGTGGGCTGTGTGCCGAGTGTGGTACCAATCTGAACAGCGAGCCGAATCACGCGCACGAGGGCGGCGTGGACCCCCGGTGGGAAAAACTGCGGGCCCTTGAGGGTATCAGTAACAAATCTTACGATGTAGATAGCAATTAGCAATCGAAGATCTCTCGGAGCAAGACTCGAGATGAAGGAGTTGACAGCGTGGCCGTTCCCAAGAGGAGAATGTCGCGGAGCAATACGCGGCATCGTCGTTCGCAGTGGAAGACGACGGTGCCCGCGTTGGTGACCTGCGCGAATCCTGCCTGCCGTGAGAAGCACCTGCCGCACGTGGCCTGTCCGGCTTGCGGCCAGTACGGTCCTCGCGCAGCGCGTCGACAGGTCCTCGCATCCTGATCCGTCATTCGGCGATCCCCGTTCGCCTACCCGCCGGAGCCTTGCTGGCTGAGCTCGGGATGAGCGTGGATCCCGAGCTACTGGACCGCGCGCTCACTCATCGCTCCTTCGCCTATGAGCGGGGTGGATTGCCGACCAATGAGCGGTTGGAATTCCTCGGGGACTCCGTCCTGGGTCTAGTGGTGACCGAGCATCTGTTCGTGTCCTATCCGGACCTGTCCGAAGGCCAGCTCGCCAAGTTGCGGGCCGCGGTCGTCAATTCCCGTGCACTGGCTGATGTGGCTCGTGACCTCGATCTAGGTGCTGTCATTCACCTAGGCCGTGGTGAGGAAGCCACCGGCGGCCGGGACAAGTCTTCGATACTCGCCGACACCATGGAGGCGGTGATCGGCGCCGTCTTCCTACAGCACGGCATCGCCGCCGCCCGGGACTTCATCCACCACTTGTTCGACGGGTTGATGGCTGATGTGGCAACCAGAGGCGCCGGACTGGACTGGAAGACCTCGCTGCAGGAGATGACGTCGCTCGGAGGGCTCGGCGTGCCGGCGTACGAGGTGGTCGAGTCGGGCCCTGATCATGCCAAGACGTTCTCGGCGATGGTACGGATCGATTCTCAGGCCTACGGGCCGGGCGCTGGGCGAAACAAGAAAGAGGCTGAACAGAACGCCGCTTCTATCGCCTTCGCCGCGTTGAAGGGAATGTCGAGCCCCAGCCCGGCTGCCCGCTGAGGCGGATGCCGGAACTGCCCGAGGTCGAGACCGTCCGACGAGGTCTCGCCGCCGCCATCACCGGACGTTCGATCGCCCAAGTGCAGGTGCTGCACGCACGCCCGATCCGCCGGCACCTGCCAGGCCAAGACGATTTCGAGGCGACCCTGGCGGGACGGACCTTCGCCGAGCCTCGACGCCGGGGAAAGTATCTCTGGCTGCCCTTCGCCGACGGCGATGCGCTGCTCGCTCACCTGGGCATGAGTGGTCAGTTCCGGTTGGAACGCGGCAACGCACCCGATGCGCCGAATACGCGCATTCGGTTCCGCTTCACCGACGGCGAGCCGGAGCTCCGCTTCATCGACCAGCGGATGTTTGGCGGACTGTCCCTCTCGCCGGGCGGTGGAAACCTGCCGGCAGAGATCGCCCACATCGGGCGCGACCCGTTCGACCCGGAGTTCAGCGTGGCCGAGGTCGCTACTCGGCTGCGACGGAAGCGAACTGGGGTGAAGCGGGCCCTGCTGGATCAGCAGCTGATCTCCGGCATCGGCAATATCTACGCCGACGAGGCGTTGTGGCGGGCGCGCATGCATTACGCTCGAGCGACTCAGAGCCTGCCGCCGGCTCGTGCCCGGGAACTGCTGCAGGCGGCAGCGGAGGTCATGCGCGAGGCGCTCGGGCAGGGTGGGACCTCCTTCGACGCACTCTATGTGAACGTCAACGGATCCGGCGGATACTTCGACCGGGCGCTTGCGGTTTACGGCCAGGAAGGCCGCCCCTGCCCTCGTTGCGGCACTCCCATTGTCCGCGAGCCGTTCATGAACCGCTCTTCCTACCGATGTCCGAGGTGCCAGCCGGCCAGGCTGTACGCGTACCGGTAAAGCCGCTCGACCCATGTGTCCAGACAGCGAAGCGCGATCTAGCGGCGCTCCCGAAGGGATTGGGCCGGTATGCTCGTTCGATCATTGAGCGGCTTCGGCACTTCATCTTCGTCCGCCACGCGAACAACTGGCGCTTACTGTTCCGGTTCGGCCTGGTCGGTGCTTCCGGCGTGTTCGTCAATCTGCTTGTCGTCATCATCTGCAACAAGGTCGGGCCGGACGAGTACAGCGTCTTCATCGACCTGCCCCTGACGGACTTCAACATCCGCTGGTATCACGTCTTCTCCACGGTTGCGTTCCTGGTCGCGAACCTGTGGAACTTTCAGATGAACCGCTGGTGGACGTTCCGTAGCGCTGCCCACGCGGGGTGGTTTTCGGAGTACTTCCCGTTCCTCACCGTTGGGGTCCTCGGCCAGGCCGCCGGTCTCGCCATCTTGACCCTGCTGATGCACCCCAGCTCGATCCTCGCGTTGTCGCCGACGTTCTTCGACGACTCGATCGGTTTTCGTACCAGGCTCTACTGGGCTCAACTGATCACCATCGCGATCGTCACGCCACTGTCGTTCGTGCTGAACAAGATCTGGACGTTCTCCGCGGTGCGTGGCCGACACTCGGTCGCGGGCTCGGCAACAGCCGAACTCGATCCCGAGCACTCCGATCTGACCACCCCGGCGCCGTAGTTTTCTATGCCGAAGCGCGGCGCGTACGGGCGGTGAGCGAGGTTTCGGCCGTTAGATTGAAGTCGCCTTCCCGCAGGCGCACCTTCGGGTGAGATCGCGATCGAAAGGCCGAAGGTGTATCTGAAGAGCTTGACCTTGCGCGGATTCAAGTCGTTCGCCTCGGCCACCACGCTCAACTTCGAGCCCGGCATCACCTGTGTCGTCGGCCCCAATGGTTCCGGCAAGTCCAACGTCGTGGACGCGCTCAGTTGGGTGATGGGGGAGCAGGGCGCCAAGTCGCTCCGCGGCGGCAAGATGGAGGACGTCATTTTCGCCGGGACGTCTGGTCGCGCCCCGCTCGGTCGCGCCGAGGTGGTGCTCACCATCGACAACACCGATGGTGCTCTGCCGGTTGAGTACGCCGAAGTCACCATCTCCCGGACGATGTTCCGAAACGGTGGTTCGGAGTACGCCATCAACTCCCAGCCGGTCCGCCTTCTCGATATCCAGGACCTGCTCAGTGACTCCGGCATCGGCCGAGAAATGCACGTGATCGTAGGCCAAGGGCAGCTCGACTCGATCCTGCAAGCCACTCCGGAGGGTCGGCGCGGCTTCATTGAGGAGGCCGCCGGCGTCCTCAAGCACCGCAAGCGGAAGGAAAAGGCGCTCCGCAAGCTGGAAGCCTGCGAGGGCAACCTCAACCGGCTTTCAGACCTGATCGCGGAGATCCGCCGCCAGCTCAAGCCACTCGGACGGCAGGCTGAGGTGGCTCGCAAGGCAGCCGTCATCCAGGCGGAGGTACGTGACTCGCGAGCCCGTCTGCTTGCCGACGACCTGGTCCAGGCGAACCTTGTGCTGGCGTCGGACTTGGCCGACGAGCAGGCGGCCAGGGATCGCCGGTTGGCTCTTGAAGCCGCACTGGACGCGGCCCGCTGCGCCGAAGCAGCGGCCGAGGAGACCCTGCGGGCGGCCGTACCGCGGGTCACCCTCGCCCAGGACACCTGGTATTCCCTGGCGGCGCTCCGCGAGCGGGTCGCGACCACGCTCTCCATCGCGGCGGAACGCATGCGCTACGCCGATGATGAGTCCGGTGTGGAACGGCCCGGGCGTGACCCCGCCGAACTCGACCGCGAAGCGGACGCGGTCTGGGCGCAGGAGCGCGAGCTGGCGTCGCAGGTGACGAGCAAGCAAGAAGCACTTGCCGCCGCGACCGCTCATCGAGTGGAACGAGAGGAGGCTCACGACGCTGAGGAAAGCAGGCTAGCGGCGCTGCTCAGGGCCGCTGCTGACCGTCGTGAGGGCTTGGCGCGGCTCGCCGGACAGGTCAACACCGTTCGCAGCCGCGCTGAGGCCGCCGAAGCTGAGATCGGTCGATTGACCGACGCCCGAGCTGAGGCGGAGACGCGTGCGGAGCAGGCGTCACACGCTTTTACGGTGCTGGAGAGCACGATCGCCGGAATGGACGCGGGGGAGATCGGCCTCGATGCTGACTACGAATCGGCGGCCGCCGCCCTGGAGGCGATCGAGGCGCAGCAGGCAGCGCTTCGTCGTGAAGAGCAGGCGGCAGCTGAGGAACGGGCCGGCATGGCCGCTCGCGTGGAAGCGCTCAACCTCGGACTCACCCGGAAGGATGCGACATCGGCACTGCTCGCCGCGACGGATCAGCTCGACGGCTTGCTCGGCTCGGTGGCGACGTTGCTGAGCGTGCGGCCTGGGTACGAGACGGCGGTCGCGGCAGCACTCGGGGCAGCGGCCGACGCCGTGGCAGCGGTGAATCTGGACGCGGTCGTGGGCGCGTTGGACCATCTCAAGGCCGCTGATCTTGGTCGAGCTGGCCTTATGCCGGGTGGCGGGGAGCCGGCGGAGGACGAGTGGCCGGACCTTCCGGTGGGCCTGAACTACGCCGCAGATCTCGTGCAGGTCAGTCCCGAGCTGGCGTCCGCCGTCCGCCAGTCGCTGCGTAAGGTTGCTGTCGTAGCCGACCTGGCAGCCGCTCGTAGGCTTGTCGACTCGCTCCCGGAGCTCACCGCGGTCACTCTGGACGGCGATCTGCTCAGCGCCCACTATGCATCCGGTGGCTCGTCGGCATCCCCAAGCCTGATCGAAGCACAGGTCGCGCTCGACGACGCGGAGCGGCGCTTGGCCGAGGCGAACCACGCCTGCGAGCGACTTCGGTTCGCGCAAAATCAGCTGGAGGAGTCGCATCGACAGGCCAGCAATGCAGTGGACTCCGCACTTGCGCGACTTCATGAGTCGGACGCGGCCATGGCGGCAGTAGCAGAAGAGCTGGGCCAGCTGAGTTCCGTCGCCCGCTCCGCAGGCGGCGAGGCTGACCGGCTGCGACAGGCGATCGCTCAGGCGGAGCAGGTGCGCGACAGAGACGTGGCCGGTCTAGCTGAGCTCGAGCATCGGCTGGAAGTTGCTGCTGACACTGCCGATGAGGACGAGCCGGATCCGGCCATACGGGATCAGCTCGCCGAGGAAGCCCGCCTTGCCCGGAGCGCCGAGATGGACACTCGACTTGGCTTGCGCACGCTGGAGGAGCGGGTTCGGGCGCTAGCCGGCCGAGCCGACGCCCTCCGCCGTGCTGCCGAGGGTGAGCGTGAGGCACGAGCCCGCGCCCTTGCTCGCCGGGCACAGAGAATTCGCGAGGCCCAAGCCGCGGTGGCGGTGCACGCAGGCGCCAGCTACCTGGCCGCTCGGGTCGCGAAGTCCCTGGCATTGGCGGCCACCGAGCGAGCCCACGCCGAGGCTGCGAGGACCGACGCCGACCAGGGGCTCGCTGTCGCTCGTGCTAACGTCCGGAGGCTGACCGGGGATTTCGAGTCGTTGGTGGACAGCGCTCACCGCAACGAGCTGGCTCGCGCCGAGCAGCGCATGCGGGTCGACGCGCTGGTCGAGAAGGCGATGACCGAGCTCGGACTCGATTGTGACGTGCTCATTGCCGAGTACGGGCCCGATCAGATGGTGCCCGTCCTGACTCATGGAGATGGAACACCGGTCAGCGATGACGAATGTCCAGAACCCATTCCTTACCAACGGGAGGCTCAGCAGAAGCGCCTGCGGAGGGCGGAACGGGAGCTTGCTGTGCTGGGCAAGGTCAACCCCCTCGCGCTCGAGGAGTTCGATTCGATCCAGGAGCGACACCGTTTTCTCTCCGAGCAGCTCGAGGATCTACGCAAGACCCGCACTGACCTGCTGGGGATCATCGCGGAAGTCGACCGCAGGGTCGAGCAGGTCTTCGCCGAGGCCTACGCCGACGTGGCCGAGGCCTTCTCTCGCGTCTTCGCCCGGTTATTTCCCGGTGGGGAAGGACGGCTGCTGCTGACCGAGCCGGGCGAGTGGCTCACCACCGGCGTGGATGTCGAAGCTCGTCCGCCGGGGAAGAAGATCAAGAGGCTCTCACTGCTGTCCGGCGGCGAACGGTCGCTGGTGGCCGTGGCCTTCTTGGTCTCGCTGTTTCTCGCCCGCCCCAGCCCCTTCTACATCCTTGACGAGGTCGAGGCGGCGCTCGACGACACCAACCTTGGTCGCCTCCTCGACATCTATGAGGAGTTGCGCTCCTCCAGCCAGCTGCTGGTGATCACCCATCAGAAGCGCACGATGGAGATAGCCGATGCGCTCTACGGCGTCACCATGCGCGGCGACGGCGTATCAGCCGTCATCTCCTCCCGACTTCGCGAGGTCGAATCCGTCGCCTGAATCGCGACGTGGACGACGCGATCCGAAGGCGGGGGGGCCGTGTCCGGACGGTTACCAATCCGCGGGGCATCGCCGGCGAATCGTGACCAAACCGAAAGGGCCCGCGGATGGCGGCCGAAGAACTGACTGTGGACGATAGAAAGACCCGCACGACAGTTCCTTCCCCGGAACGCATCACGTTCACTGTCCGAAAGGCAACGGTCATGACCGCCATCGTCTTTGCCATGATCATCATTCTCGCCGTCGCCGCCACCATCGTCGGCCTGGTCGCTATTGGCCTGCAGGGCCGCGGCCGCGATCGCGCGCCCCGGCTGGCAGAAAAGATGACTCACGCCGCGGAACACCTGAACGGCGACAGTGAGCCGCCCGAGAAGTTTGTGCGACTCGTCGAAACACGCCTGTTGCACTGATCTTGTTGCCTGGTCGCATTCCTCAGCAGGCTGCAGGACCACGGCGCGATGGCGTCTTTTCGTGGCTCGGCACCCGCCTCTGTCCGCTCTGACGGGCGCGCCTGATCGAGCGCTCCTAGGATGTCGGGGTGGATGGAACGACACTGTGGCTCGTCATCGGCGGCATCATCCTGGCGACCTTCGTCGTGGTGGGGTTGGTCGCCGGCCTTCGCCGGCAGGCCGCCCTGGGTCGCAGTCGGGACGTTCCCAGGCTCGAGCCCGGTTCCGATGCTGCCGCGGGACAACCGGCAGTTGACGCCGGCGAAACCGGGCGCTCGGTAGGCGTCGCCGAACGGGGTCATTCTGACGTCGTCGAGGAGGATCTGAGCCTTTCAGACCTGACCGCGATCGACATCACCGCGCCGGAGGTCGAGCGCCCGGAGGCGCCGCAGAGCAGGCTCGCGAGGTTGCGCCGTCGACTCGCCGGCTCGAACAGCGCCCTCAGCCGTGGCCTGTTGCTCCTTCTGAGTCGCGATCGCGTCGACGATGACACGTGGGACGACTTCGAAGAAACGTTGATCACCTCCGACATGGGAGTCGGCCCCACCACTGAACTGGTTGAGAATCTGAGAAACATATTTCGCGTCGAGGGCGTCACCGACCCGACGACCGCCCGTTCGATCCTCCGTACGGAGCTGATCAAGTTGATTGACCCGGCCATGGATCGTACGGTCGCGGCGGCCCGGCTCGAGTTACCAGCGGTGATCATGGTGGTAGGGGTCAACGGCACCGGCAAGACCACGACCGTCGGCAAGCTGGCCCGGGTGCTGGTCGCCGAAGACAAGGATGTGATCTTGGGGGCCGCCGACACTTTTCGTGCCGCAGCGGCGGATCAGTTGGACACCTGGGGAAGCAGGGTTGGCGTTCCAACCGTGCGTGGGTCGGAAGGCGCCGACCCGGCGAGTGTGGCGTACGAGGCGGTCAAGGCTGGCATCGAGCAGGAAGTCGACGTCGTGCTCATCGACACCGCCGGCCGACTGCACACGAAGGTGGGCCTGATGGACGAATTGGGCAAGGTCAAGCGGGTGGTCGAACGCCAAGCACCGGTCGGCGAAGTGCTGCTCGTGCTTGATGCGACCACCGGGCAGAACGGCCTCGCCCAGGCGCGGATCTTCGCTGAAGTGGTCGACGTGACGGGCATCGTATTGACCAAGCTGGACGGGTCCGCGAAGGGCGGCATCGTCGTCCAGGTGCAGCGCGAACTGGGTGTACCCGTCAAGCTCGTCGGACTCGGCGAGGGCCCAGACGATCTTGCCCCGTTCGACCCGGAGGTCTTTGTCGACGCGCTCCTTGAACCGGCGGCTTAGCCTTCCGACGGTTTCACGGTGATGCACTGAGACTGTCGGGCAGGTTTCGTCGGGCAAGATAGGCGCGTGGAAGAGCGCGTCCTCGGCAAGACCGAGCGTCCGGTGTCAGTCGTCGGTTTGGGCACGTGGCAGCTGGGCGCGGACTGGGGCGAGGTGTCGGATGCTGACGCTCTGGCTGTGCTGGAGGCGGCTGCCGAGGCTGGCATGACCTTCTTCGACACCGCCGACGTGTATGGCGACGGGCGCAGCGAACAGCTCATCGGCCGGTTCCTCGTCGACCACCCGGACCTGACGATCACGGTGGCCACCAAGATGGGCCGCCGGGTCGAGCAGTGGCCGGAGAACTACACGTTGACCAACTTCCGGGCATGGACGGACCGCTCCCGGCAAAACCTCGGCGTGGATCAACTCGACCTCGTGCAGTTGCACTGCCCCCCGAGCTCGGTCTATTCGCACGATCAGGTCTACGACGCCCTGGACACCCTGGTGGACGAGGGCGCGATCGCGGCGTACGGCGTCAGCGTCGAAACCTGTGACGAGGCTTTGACCGCCATCAGCCGACGCGGAACGGCCACCGTCCAAATCATCTTCAACGCCTTCCGCCGCAAGCCGCTGGACTACGTGCTGCCGGCCGCGAAGCAGGCCGGCGTCGGAATCATCGCCCGGGTACCACTGGCCAGCGGCCTCCTCAGCGGGCGTTACACCGCCGACACCCAGTTCGCCGAGAACGACCACCGGAACTTCAACCGGCAGGGCGAGTCGTTCGACGTCGGCGAGACGTTCTCGGGAGTGGATTTCGAGACCGGAGTGGCGGCAGCCAAGGAGTTCAGCCGCCTGGTGACCGAGCATCTCGGCGACCAGATCACTCCGGCTCAGGCGGCCTTGGCCTGGGTGGTGCAGCAGCCGGGAGTCAGCACGGTCATCCCTGGGGCACGATCCGTCGAGCAGGTGCAGTCCAATGCCGCGGCCGGGGATTTGGCGCGGCTGAGCGAGGAGTTCTTGGAGGCGGTACGAAATCTCTATGACGAGCGGCTTCGAGAGTCCATCCACCATCGCTGGTAGGGGCGCTCGCGCGCCGGGACATGTCCGCTGAGATGACAACAAAGCTGACGAGCGTGTTGATTCGCCGTCGAGCGCCGGCTGAACTGCTCGTGGCTGCCGGTCTTCTGGTGCTCGGCTTCGGAGCGCGATTGACCGCGACGCTGAAGGGCAGCGGGCTCGACGGCATCATGTACTACGACGAGGGCGTGAATTTCGCTGCCGCTTTGGGCCTGGTCCACGGTCAGTTGCCCTACCGCGACTTCCTGTTCCTGCACCCGCCAGGGATCGTGTTGGCGTTAGCTCCATTTGCTGCACTTGCCCAGCTGACCAGCGACGCTAGCGGCTTCGTTGTTGCCCGTCTGTGCTTCATGATCATTGGCGGGGTCAACGCTGTCCTGGTCGCTCGGTTCCTGCTGCCGAGCGGCAGGGTCGCAGCGGTGCTTGGCGGTGCGGTATACGCGATCTTCTGGCCAGCGATCTACAGCGAACGAACCGTCATGCTTCAGGTGCTCGCCAACACGTGCCTGCTGGTGAGCTTGATCGCGATCAGCCCGGCCGAAGACCCGCCGACCAAGCGCCGCCTCCTCATCAGTGGCGTGCTGCTGGGTCTCGGAACAGTGATCAAAATCTGGGGCTTCCTGCCACTCGTGGTCCTGTTCGGCTGGGTGCTGGTGCGCTTCGACCTCCGGCGCGGGTGGCTTCTTCTCCTGGGCTCGATGGCCAGCGCCACCGCGATATGCCTGCCTTTCTTCCTGGCAGCGCCGGAGCGGATGTGGGAGATGGTCGTCCGAGATCAGCTGCGACGCGTGCCCAACAACTCGTCGATGATCGAGCGGTTGACCGACATCCTCGGGTTGGGACACCTGCCACTGCGAGTCACACCGCTCCTGGTCGTCGCGCTCATGGCGGCGCTCGGCGGCGTGGTCCTCGCCTGGCGGAACACCCAAGCTCGTCCTGCGGTGCTGCTGCTTGTCGCGCTGGTCGCCATGCTGTTGCTCACGCCAACCTGGTTTGCCCACTACGCCGCTTTGACGGCGCCGGTGATTGCGATCACTGCCGGCGCGGCTGGGCAGGAGCTACTTCGCCTTGCCGAGAAACGGCGATCGCGGCCGCTTCGCATCGGTGCCGCCGGACTCGTGCTTGTCGCTTTGCTGGGCGCGGCCATTCCCTTAGCGCTGGCTGACGTCGGTGAGCGCTTCCCGCGACGTCCGCTGGCTGCCGCGCTGGCGCCCAGCGCAGGCTGCACGACTTCGGACTACATCACGTCGCTGATCTTGACCGACGCCGTCAGCCGCAACCTGAGGCGAGGTTGTCCCCTGGTGGCCGATCTGGGCGGCGTTTCGCATGACATGGCGGCGTCGGGCGGCAGCCGCCGCTCCCGTGGTCGCAACACCGCTTTCCAGGAGTACGTGCTGGCGTACCTTGCCAGCGGGGACCGCACCATGGTCATGAGGTTCGAGCGCAACGCGGGACTCAGTGACAGCACTGCGGACGCCATCGAATCCTGGCCAGTCGTCGTGGCGTCGGGCCGCTTCGCCGTGCGGGCACCGCAACCCTAACTCCGAACCAGCTGCTTCATATCTGAGTCACTCGACCAACGCCAGCAGCGCAGCGAACTCCGAACGAGTGACCCAGGACGGATTGCTCCCGGCTGGAATCCTGAGCACTTCCAGGCGCTCGAGGGCGGCGACGTGTCGCAAGTCCGCTCGCGGCACCGGCTCATCCAGCAGGTGCAAGCTGATGTGAACGCGAATGTCGCTGTGTCTCGCTACCGAAGAGTTCGCGCCGCAAGGATCAGCGTCGCAAGCCGACGCATCGCTGATCGTCTGGCCCACGGCCCAGATTCCTGGCATTGGCCCGCGAGCATCGCTGCCACTCACCCAGAGCATCACCGGCTGTCCTGGCCGGATCAACGTCGCCCGGTAGTTCCTCGCCACACACCATTCCGTCATTCCGTGCGACTCGGAGAGGAAACGCTGGAAATCCCGGCGACGCGGGTTGCATTTGAAAAGCCAGGCACCGAAGTCAGCACCGTCAGACTGGCGGCGGGTGGTCGGTTCGGCGTGTCTCACCTGTTCGTTCTCGGGTTGAGGTCACCCAACTGCCGCAGCCGCGCTGGATACGCCGTGAGCCAGGGCCTCGAGAAGGGCGCTGTTGAAAGCCGGGATGTCGTCTGGCTTGCGGCTGGTGATCAGGTTGCCGTCGATTACCGCCGGTTCGCTGACCCACTCCGCTCCGGCGTTGCGAATGTCGGTCTGCAGG
>DATFOP010000426.1:0-2589 GCA_035265505.1 Propionibacteriaceae bacterium
GTTGTACGCGTCCCAGTCCTCCGGTTGGTTCGGGCAGGTGATCCAGCGGTCCGACGACGGCGGTCAGACGTGGCAGCCGGTCGGGAACGGCTTCGGCTATCACGGCGAGGTCGGCGAGCACCTCTGGTACGACGGAACGCCTCGGCCCTGGGAGTTCAAGCGGATTTGGCATCTGGAGCCGGCACCGGACGACCCCGACACGGTGTACGCGGGGGCCGAGGACGCCGCGATCTTCCTCACGACCGATGGGGGTCGCGACTGGCAGGAATTGCCGGCGCTTCGCACCCATGAATCCGGGACCCGCTGGCAACCCGGCGCCGGCGGGATGTGCCTGCACACCATCATCCTGGATCCGGCTGACCCGGAGCGAATGTTCGTCGCTATCTCGGCGGCCGGCGCCTTCCGCACGCACAACGCCGGGAAGACGTGGGAGCCCATCAACCAAGGGCTCAACTCGGGCGAGATCCCCGACCAGGACGCCGACGTCGGGCACTGCGTGCACCGCATCGCCATGCACCCGTCCCGGCCGAACACGCTCTTCATGCAGAAGCACTGGGACGTCATGCGCAGCGACGATGGCGGAGGCTCTTGGCGGGAGATCAGCGGCAACCTGCCGAGCGACTTCGGATTCCCGATCGCCGTTCACGCCCATGAGCCGGACACCGTCTACGTGGTGCCGATCAAGAGCGACTCGGAGCACTATCCGCCGGAGGGCAAGTTGCGGGTGTACCGCAGCCGAACCGGCGGCGACGAGTGGGAGCCGCTCACCGCGGGACTTCCGCAGGAAAACTGCTATGTCAACGTGCTGCGCGACGCGATGGCGGTCGACACCCTCGATCCGTGCGGGATCTACTTCGGCACCACGGGCGGCCAGGTCTACGGCTCGGCCGATGGCGGCGACACGTGGTCGCCGATCGTCCGCGACCTGCCGGCCGTGCTATCGGTGGAAGTCCAGGTGCTGCGATGATCCGGGTGGTGCTGCCCGCGCATTTGAAGAACCTCGCGCGCACCAGCGGGGAGGTAAACCTGGACCTCGCGCCGCCGGTCACACAGCGCCGGGTCCTAGACGCGCTCGAAGCCAAGTTCCCGACGCTGCGTGGGACGATCCGGGATCAGGGCACCGGCCATCGCCGCGCGTTCATCCGCTTCTATGCCTGCGAGGAGGACCTGTCCAACTCCTCGCCCGACTCGCCACTCCCCGCTCGGGTGATCAGCGGCGAGGAGCCCTTACTTGTCGTGGGCGCTATGGCCGGTGGCTAACGGGTTAACGCCAGCCGAGGTCGGGCGCCAGGTGGCTGACGACGCTGTCGAGGATGTGGGCGTTGTAGTCGACGCCGAGCTGGTTAGGCACGGTCAACAGCAGCGTGTCCGCAGCCGCTATGGCCTCATCCTCGGCAAGTTCGGCGACGAGCTTGTCGGGCTCCCCGGCGTACGTCTTGCCGAACCGGGCGTTGCCGCCGTCGAGCCAGCCGACCTGATCTGAGCTGTTGGTTTCCCGCCAGAACAGCTGGCGATCCAGCTCGTTGACAATCGGAAAGATGCTCCGACTCACCGACACCCGTGGCTCGCGGTCGTGGCCCGCGGCACTCCACGCATCCCGGAACCGATGAATCTGCTCGGCCTGCAGCTGGTGGAACGGAACTCCTGTGTCCTCGGTGAGCAGCGTCGAACTCATCAGGTTAAGACCCTGCTCGGCGGTCCACTCCGCGGTGGCGCGCGTGCCGGCACCCCACCAGATCCGGTTCCGCAAGCCCGGCGAATGGGGTTCGATGCGCAGCAAACCGGGTGGGTTCGCGAACATGGGGCGGGGATTCGGCTCCGCGAACCCCTGCCCGGAGATCACCTCGAGAAACTCCTTTGTGTGCTCCCGGGCCATATCAGCGTCCGACTTTCCTTCAGCCGGAATGTGACCGAAGTAGCGAAAGCCGTCAATCACCTGCTCTGGCGATCCCCGGCTGATTCCGAGCTGGAGCCGGCCACCGGAAATCACATCGGCGGCGCCGGCATCCTCGGCCATGTAAAGCGGGTTCTCATAGCGCATGTCGATGACGGCGGTGCCGATCTCGATCCGATTGGTCTTCGCGCCGACCGCGGCCAGCAGCGGAAAGGGCGAGGCCAGCTGGCGGGCGAAGTGGTGCACCCGGAAGTATGCGCCGTCGGCGCCGACCTCTTCGGCCGCCACGGCGAGCTCAATCGATTGCAACAGCGCGTCTGTGGCCGTCTGAACCAGCGAATGCTGACTTGGCGTCCAGTGGCCGAACGAGAGGAACCCAATCTTCTTCACGATGGGAGCAACGCCGACACACCCGAAAGGCATTCCAGGCGGGGCGCGGCTCGCGGGGCCCTTCAATACTCAGGCGATGCGGACGACCTCGTCGCGCCAGGTGTGGCGAGGTTCGTAACCGAGCAGCCGCCGCGCCTTGTCGATCGACAGCAGGGTGTCGTGGCGACCCGGTTCGCCGCGGACCTCCACGTCAGGAAAGCACTCCGCCAGGAGTTCGGCGTTGGGTCGTTCCATCACGGTGTCCGCGTTGGCGATGACGAAGATTTCGCAACCGGTGAGGTCGGACTCCAGCGCCAGTCGGACCG
>DATFOP010000427.1:0-3630 GCA_035265505.1 Propionibacteriaceae bacterium
AGGTAGCGCAGCGTCAGTTCGTGAACATCTCGGTGATAGTTGCCGAGGAGGTCGCCGCTCACCCGGACCGCCGCTACCTCCTTCGGGCCTTGGCCGTAACCGGTGGCCCACTTGTCAAAGGGCAATCCAAACCTCTCCCGCCACTGCGGCCACACCTGCTCAACCTGCGCCAGGTCGGCCACCTGATGGTCTTGGCCGCGGGTGAGGTGCCAGAGCAGCCAGGAAATCGAATTGGCCTCCGGATCCGGGCGGTAGGTGACGATTTCGTCAGTCAGACCGTCGGTGAGGTCCATCACGAGCTCGTGCACCCGCCCGAATGCGTCAGCCAGAATCTGCTTCGCATGTTCAGCCATATATAACCGAACCGTACCGGCTCTAGCTTCGCTTAAGCCCTCGGCGTCCAGTGTGTCACCACATCGACCATGTCGCCGTTCTGGAAGCCTACCCCTCGATGTCGCGCGGGTCTGACGAACACCATGCGTAGACCGCCTTCGATGCCACGACAGCGATCACTGAACCCGTAGATCGTAGTATTGAACTGATCATGACTGCGTAGGTTTGCAAGTCAAGTGGCTAGGTTGCACCTGGACCGCCTCAGTCGTTGAGACCGTTAACTCAGCTTTCCCTGATCTGGGTCCGCCAGCGGCGCGTGGTCGACAACAGGGTCGAGGCATCCAGCACTGCTAACCACGATCATCTGGCAAGGCTATTGATGCTCGGACCTGGGCTCAGGCCCGGTGAGGACGAGCTGATAGAGGACGTGCGGGCGGGTTGATTGCCCCTCGGGGATATTGGGATGGTCGAAGTAGCGCACAAAGCTCAACCCGAGACGTCGCATCACGGCCTGTGAGCGTTCGTTGCCGACCGAGCTGAATGACCAGACTGACTGGGACCCGATTCGGCGGGCGACGTTCACGGCGGCTCGGCCGGCCTCGGTCGCGTAACCGTGTCCCCAGGCGTGTCGGGCGAGACGCCAACCGATCTCAAGTCCCTCGCCCGTGATGATGCCGGGCGGGACGGGGTTCAGTCCCGCCATTCCGAGCAGCGCGCCGTCCTCGGCGCGCTCCACCGCCCACAGGCCGAAGCCTTGGTGGTCGATCTTCGCCTCCCAGGCGGTGATCATGGCCGCGGTCGCGGACCGGTCGTAGGTCGACGGGAAGTGGCGCATTACCTCGGCGTCCGAGTTCAGTGCAGCGAACGAATCAAGATCACCCGATTGCCATCGCCGCAGGATCAGGCGGGGGGTCGTCACCCGGTCGAACCGCAGCATCCGAGTCAGCTAGCGAGTGACGAGAAGCCTGAGGACGATCACCCGATCTATTTGACCAGACCGGGTCGTAGCCCGTAGCGCGAACCGCCCTCTAGCAAGTCTCAGCATCCCATTCAACGGTCCTCCTCCGGACGCCGCAATGCACCGCTGAGCCGTTCCCTTGCAGGATGAATGACTGGCGGCTTTGCCGGGATCGAGCGATTACAGATGTCCACGATTCATCGCGAGGTGCGCTGGAAGGATGGGGGCGTGAGTTCTCGCGCGGAGAGACTGCTCTCTGGGCCGCGTGGCCGTCGCCTGTGCCTGGAACTGGCAATGGCGGCCGACCCGGCGGTTCGCACCGCGGCCTTCGCCCTCGGGTATCAGCTCGACCGCGGACGAGGCTTGTCCCGCGTGCTGCTCACCTTGGAGTCAGATCAGGACTCCAGCGAACCCGGCGACGAGCCTGCGCCCACAGTCGCCGGCCTCGTGTCGGCGGTCGCAGCGCTCGGCGGCAGGCGCGTCGAGCCAGGTCTGATCCAATCCGCGCTGCAACGATCGGTGGATTTTGCCCGGTACTGGCAAGAACCCGATGGCGAGGACCGTCTTGCCGCACTTCCCGAAGTCGCAGCCGCCCTGTTACCGCTCGCAGAAGCAGTCGTCGAATCCGCGGAGGTTGCTTGGTGGTCACAGACGTTCTCGACTGATCAGTGGTTTGTCCAGTGGCAAACGTCCGGGGGCGAGACCATCCCGCAGACACCGATCTCGCTGACTGCTTGGTCAGAGGAAACTCGAACGGCCGAAGCCCATGCTCAACGCGAACGGCCACGCGATCCGCACGCAAACTGGAGTGGCGAGTGGTGGTCTGTCCCTGTAAATGCTCCGAAGACCGTCGGGCGGATCCCAGCCGGCCTGGGTCTCGTCGAGGACGCGCCAGATTGGGACCACGCCGTAGTCGTCCCGGTCCGCTGCCACGGACAGGTCGTAGAGATAGCCTCGGCCGACGATTGGGCCCAGCTCTGTCGAGAATTTCCACTCACCGTGACAGCTTCACGTCGCCACGACTGGTTCCGCACCACTGGCCGCGACGGCGCATGGGTCATCCCGGACTGGGCTCTGGTCGCGCGGGAATGGGACGCGATCCACCTCCCCGTGAGCGCGTACCTCGAAAGCGCTGGTCGAGCAATCGAGGTCGCCAAAGAGACGGCGTCTGTCATTGCTGGCTGGGACCCCGACACCAGCATCTGGCTCGCTGGCGCGCAACCCGCTTCCGCTGGAGCACCGCAATCGTGGCAACGCGACGACGATAACGGCTGGCTCCTCACACGCTGACACAGACTCCCGATTGCGGGAAGCCGGAGCCTGGCACCGCTCACCGCTAGGTCGCCTTGCGGAACGCGGGCAGCATCCTGAGCGGCGCCCTACATGTCCCGGTAGCGCACGGCTGCGTCCAGCTTCTCCTTCAGCATTTCCGGTGTCACCTGACGGCCTGGCCACGTCGGGTATTCAGAGCCAGGGGCGGTGTAGGGCTGGACGTATGCCGCAGTGTCGCGCTGATAGCGCCAGCCTTCGGAGAGCGGGCCGACGCCGTAGGCATCGTATCCGATCGAGTCGAGGAACTCGGCCACCGACTGTTTGGCCGCCTCGTCGTTGCCGGCGATGGGGAGGACGGAGCGCTCGGGATCTCCCGTTGGGCGAGGCAAGGTGGCGAGGTTGCTTACGTGGATGTTGTTGAACGCCTTCACCACGTGCGACTCCGGGACATGCTCCTGCAGCAGCTCACTGACCGTCGTCGACTCGTCGTCCAACTCGGCGATGTGCCCGTCGCGCTCCGGGTAGTAGTTGTTGGTGTCGATGACCACCTTTCCGCGCAGCGGCTCGACCGGCACCTCGCGGTAGGCCTTGAGCGGTACCGTCACTACGACGATGTCGCCCGCTCTGGCGGCTTCGGCCGCAGTGGCCGCTCGTGCCCGCGGTCCGAGCTGATCCACCAGACCGGTCAGGGTCTCTGGGCCGCGACGGTTGCTGAGCACCACGTCGTAGCCTGCATCGACCGCGAGCCGGGCGACGGCGCTGCCGATGTTTCCACTGCCGATAAATCCGATGGTCGTCACCTACGGCGCAAGCCATGCACTGGCAGGCCTATTCCCCGGCAGCAGTTCTGCCGGCCGTACTCGCTACAGCGGATCCGCCGTTCGACTATCGGGCCAGTCCGACGGGACCTAGTGCGTGATTGCTATCCGGTCCGACCCGGCTCGTGGCCCGCGGCTGGCGGGCCGAGCACCTCTCGGGCGACCCGCTGCGGCACGACCATCCGCCACGCGTCTAGCACCAACTCGCGCATCTCGTCCGCGTCGAGCGCATCGAGCCACGCCTCAATC
>DATFOP010000428.1:0-6600 GCA_035265505.1 Propionibacteriaceae bacterium
TGCCGCGCTCACGCGGGGGAATCACATCGCCGATCACGGCCAGGGCGAGCGACATCAGCCCGCCGCCGCCGAGGCCTTGGACGGCGCGGCCGGCGATCATGACGTTGATGCCCGTGATGCCGGTGATGTCGGCGATCTCGCTGGCGAAGCCACAGATCAGCGAGCCGATCATGAACACCACGATCGCCGCTTGGAAGATCGGCCGACGGCCGCGCAGGTCGGAGATCTTGCCCCAGAGTGGGGTCGCTGCGGTCGAGGTCAGCAGGTAGGCGGTAACCACCCAGGACAGCTTGTCCAGGCCGCCGAGTTCGGAGGTGATCTTTGGCAGGGCGACGCCCACGATGCTCTGGTCGAGCGCGGCCAGAAACATCCCGGCCATCAGGCCGCCCATGACGACCAAAATCTGGCGGTGGCTCAGGTAGTCCCCGCTCGGGGTGGCGCTGGAGGTGGGCGTATGCGATGCGCTCGCCGGAGGCGCCGCCTCCGCGACCGATTCCCCGACTGCTTCCCGGGACGCCGACATGCTGTCGGAGCGTCCAGGTCCCTGCTCGGTCATGCCTTCTCCAACTTCTCGGTAAGCGTGTCAATGTCCTCAACGAGGCGGGTCAGCACCTGGTCCAACTGCTCAAGGTCAGTGGGGGCCCAGCCTTCCAAACTGCGCTCCAAGAGCGCGCGCCGCGCCTGAAGGGCGGCGGTCAGTGCCTCCTGACCGGCGCTACTCAACTTCACCAGCTGCGCCCGCCGATCGACGGGATCCGGAGCGCGTTCGATCATGCCCGCTTTGTGCAGCTGAGCGAGGTGACGAGAGACGGTGGAGACGTCGAGGTTGCAGGACGACGCGAGATCAGTCACCCGAACGGTGCCGCTGGTGCCGACCATCTTGAGCAGCCAGAAGGTGCCGATGTCCAAGGTTTCGGCAGAAGGCCGCTGCCGCATCAGCCGTCCAATGCTCATCAGCGCGTGCATCACTGACTCGACGGACTTCGCGCGGGATGTCGCTGAGGCGTCGGCCACTACTTGCATAAACCAAACATATAACTAGATGCATGCTGCAAGCAACTGGCGACTTGGGGAGCGGGGCCGGGCGATGAGACATCGGCGGTGCACCCGAGCGAGCCGCCCTGTCTCCACCGCTTCTCCAACTTTGAGCCCCACCGGCAGTCGTTGAGCCCGTAGGACGTGGCTCGACGAGTGTCAACCGGGCTCAAGGTGGATGACCGGAGACGATGGACGACCGTGGTGGATGACCGGAAACGATGGACGACCCTAGTGGATGACCAGGAAACGATGGACGACCCTGAGAGAACCCTCAATTGAGTGCGCCGATCTCCCATTAGTGAAAGTTACGCTTTACATTCGTTTCATGACCACACCAGACATGACTGCGATCCTGGAGGAACTCGCTGCGGGTCGCATTGACGCCGCCGAAGCATCCCGCCGGATCGACGCACTGAAGGCAGCCGAGACAGCATCCGCGTCCGCCGTCGACTCGGAACCGGACCCCAGCCCCGAACCCACCAACGAGGAGCTGGCAGCCGACCGCGAGGCGGATTCGGATCCGTGGGCTGCTGAGACCGACCGCCCGCAGCACGCCACGTACCACACCGAGAGCTTCCGGAGCTCCGACTCAGAACCTGCGCGCGAGGAGCCGGCGGCCGCAGAGGAGCCGGTCCACATGCCGGTCAATACCAATGGGGTCGAGCGGCTCTCGGTGCGTGCCATCGGCCGGCGGGTTCGTATCGTGGGGGAGACCTCGGTGGCTACTTTGTCCGCGGACGGGCCCCATGTGCTGCGGCGCAACGGTTCGGTACTCGAAGTCTCCAGCGACGGTGAGCTAGGGGCATCGCTCGACGGCTTCAGCATCCTCCGCGCGCCACGTAGCCTCGACGACTTTCGGTCGCTGGGATTGGGCAAGGAACTCTTTCTTCGGGTCAATCCCAACATCACCGTCGACGTCGAGGTCACCGCTGGCAGCCTGAACACCGAACGGCTACCTCACCTGGGCAAGGTGCGGGTGACCGCGGGCGGCGCCAAGCTGCTGGACGTCAGCGAGATCAACGATGCCTTGATCCAGGCTGGACAGGCCACGATTTCGGGAGCGATCACGACCGGCCGCAACCGGATTCGTGCCGAGTCCGGATCGCTATCGATCACCCTGCACGACGATTCCAACGTCACGGTCAAGGGAGAGGCGCAGCTGGGCAAGGTGAGCTGGTCGGGCGGGCACTCCGGGGCCGGTGACGAAGTCGTCATGGGCAACGGCAGCGCGAAGCTGGACATCGAGGTGGTCATGGGTCACGCGGCTGTCCGGGTTGGCTCAGATCAGTCCGCCACAACGACGGCCTCGTGAGCGAACGGTCGCGCGGGCAATCCGATCGGACCCGGCGTTCAGATCCGGCCCGTACGCTGCACCGGACACCGACCGACTGCCCCGTGTGCGGCGAGGAGTTGTCGGTCACCCGGCTGGGCTGCGGATCCTGCGGCACCGAACTGGCGGGAGTGTTTGCCTCTTGCCAGTTCTGTGCGCTGGATGACAAGGACACTGAGCTGCTGCGGGTCTTTCTGTCCTCACGCGGCAACTTGCGTGAGGTCGAGAAGCACCTCGGCGTGTCGTATCCGACCGCGAGGGCGCGGTTCGCCGACCTTCTGGAAAAGCTGGGCCTCGGCGCCGCGCCGGAGCCAGTCCAAACTCTCACCCGCGAGCAGGTGCTCTCCGAGGTGGCCGCGGGCGCTCTGAGCCCAGCTGAAGCTCAGGCACTGCTCGTCGAATTGGGCTGAGCCAGCCTCAGAAGGGCTGCACCTTGATCACCTTGACGTTGATCGAGCGGCCGTTCGGAGCGACGTAGGACACGGCGTCTCCTTCGCGTTTGCCCAAGATGGCCGCCCCCAGAGGCGATTGGGGGCTGTACACATTCGTCGTGTCGATGCTTTCGTCCAGCCCCAGTAGCTCGCGTGAGCCGAGGACGAAGGTATCGGTGTCTGACACGTCGCCGTCGAAGGCGATCGTGACGCGCGTGCCGGGGGCAACCTCACCAGCCGCTGCCGGGGCTTCGCCGACCTGCGCCCGGCCGAGCATGTCGGACAGCTGACGAATCCGCGCCTCCTGCTGGCCCTGCTCGTCACGTGCGGCGTGGTAACCACCATTCTCCCGCAGGTCGCCTTCCTCTCGTGCCTGCGCGATCTTCTGCGCCATGGCGGCCCGGCCGGGTCCCGAGAGGTGATCAAGCTCACTTCGGAGCTTGTCGTACGCCTCTTGGGTCAGCCAAATCGCCTGCGACGAGTTCTCAGACATCCGGAAATCTTATCAAGGCGCCGCGGACCGAGTCCGCCTATCGAACAGCGCCTGCCCTCACGCAGGGGTGCAGCCGCGCACGGTGGCCGAGACCGCCCGGCGCAGGGTGATCATGCTGACGACGACGTCAACCCGGCCTTGGTTGCTCGCCGGGAGGGACACCGCTTGTTCTCCGACCAGCTGGAGGTCCTGCGCTTGGGCGATGAGCCGGCACGTCACGACCACGGCTGGATCCGGACGCTCAACGCTAAGCGTGACGTCGATCTTGGTGTCGCTCACCACGTTGAAGCCGCTGACCTCGGCGACGGCGGGCGGTCGGGCACGCTGCCAGGCGGTCACCACCAGCCAGGTCCCTGCGAGGGCCACCCCAATCCCCACCAGGACCAAGACCACTGGTCGCGGCACGCGTGGCCCGGGATAGCGGCGTCTCAGCCGTTCGGCTACCGCCTGCCCAGGTTCCTCGGTCACCTCGACATTCTGCCCGCTCTCACGCTGCGATTGGCAACGAAACCTCCAGACGCCCGTGGCACCATGAACGCCGTGACGCATCCGGCGCTGCGTACCGACACCGAGGGCCAACGACTTCGGCTGCTCCACGTGCACGCCCATCCCGATGACGAGTCAAGCAAGGGCGCTGCGACGACCGCCAAGTACGTGGCCGAAGGTGTGGACGTCGTCGTGGCGACATGTACGGGCGGCGAGCGCGGCTCCATCCTCAACCCGGCGATGGATCGACCCGACATCTTGGCCAACATCGCCGACATTCGGCGTCAGGAGATGGACCGGGCGCGAGAGATCCTCGGCATTCGACAGGTGTGGCTCGGGTTCGTCGATTCCGGACTTCCCGAGGGCGATCCGCTGCCACCGTTGCCGAACGGCTGCTTCGCCAACCTCGACGTCGAGGTGGCCGCGGCTCCGCTGGTCGAGCTGATCCGCAGCTTCCGGCCACACGTCGTGACGACCTATGACGAGAACGGCGGCTATCCGCACCCTGACCACATCATGTGTCACAAAGTCACGGTTGCCGCCTTGGACGCGGCGGCGGACTCAACGGCCTACCCAGAGCGGGGAGCGCCGTGGCAGGCCAAGAAGCTCTATTACCAGTTCGCGTTTCACCGCGAGCGGATCGTTGCTTTGGACCGGGCTATGACGGAGCGCGGATTGGACTCGCCGTACGCGGAACGGCTCCGTGACTGGGAGCCCGACCCGGCGCATGCGGCGCGATTGACTACCCGGGTGCCGTGTGCGGACTACTTCCATATTCGCGATCACGCGCTGCTGGCACACGCCACTCAAGTCGACCCGGAAGGGCCCTGGTTCTCAGTGCCGTTGGAGGTGCACCAAGCCGTCTGGCCGACTGAGGACTGGGAGCTGGTCCAGACGCTGGTGGAGACCGAGATTCCGGAGGACGACCTGTTCGCCGGTATCGCGATCGAATCCCGGGCGATGGCCAGCGCGTAGAGTGACGATATGACCTATCTGGTCGCTCTAGAGGTCGATCCGAGCGTCGCCAGACCAGGCTGGATCGCCTTTGTGGTCATTCTCCTGTTGGCGATCGCCTTGGTGTTCCTGTTCTTCAGCATGCGGCGCCAGTTCCGCAAGATCAACGTCGGCGATTCTCAGGAGACGAGTCAACCCGGACCAGCAGCGACTCAAGGCAGGGACTCGGACGACGCCACTTGACGCTGAACGCCGTTTCAAGGCTTGCGAGGTGAGAATTCGGCCTGCCCAAGCCGAACCGCATAGAGTCGTGGGGTGAGCGGTCGCAATCGCCTGGCCACCGCCACCAGCCCCTACCTGTTGCAGCATGCGGACAACCCGGTGCATTGGTGGCCGTGGTGCGACGAGGCCTTCGCCGAGGCAGCCTCCCGCGACGTCCCAGTCTTTCTCTCCGTCGGCTATGCGGCATGCCACTGGTGCCACGTGATGGCCCACGAGTCCTTCGAGGACTCCCACGTTGCAGAGTTGATCAACGAGCAGTTCGTGGCGATCAAGGTGGACCGGGAGGAGCGACCTGACGTCGACGCTGTTTACATGCAGGCCACCCAAGCCATGACGGGTCATGGCGGCTGGCCGATGACCGTCTTCTTGACTCCCGACCGGCGGCCGTTCTACGCCGGCACCTACTTCCCGCCGACGCCGCGACACGGCATGCCGTCATTCGTGCAGGTAGCCACGGCGGTTGCTGAGGCCTGGCGTGATCGCCGTGTTGACATCGTCGACAGTGCGGTCAAGATCGTCGATCAGCTGGCCAATCTGGCCACCGGCGGTGGTGGCACCGCCGAGATCAACATCGGTGCCGTGATCGCCAACCTCAGGCGCTCGTACGATCCGGTCCACGGCGGTTTCGGTGGCGCTCCGAAGTTCCCACCGTCGATGGTGCTGGAAGCGCTGCTGCGCCACGGCAGCGACGACGCGATGATCATGGTCAACCGAACCTGCGAGGCGATGGCTCGGGGAGGTATCTGTGATCAACTCGGCGGTGGTTTCGCCCGCTACAGCGTTGATGCGCAATGGGTGGTGCCGCACTTCGAAAAGATGCTCTATGACAATGCGCTGCTGCTCGGCGTCTACACCCATTGGTGGCGGCTGACCGGGAATCCGGTCGCCCGTCGGGTGGTGAACGACCTGATGGGATGGCTGCTGCGTGAGATGCGCACTGCAGAGCGTGGATTCGCCGCCAGCTTGGATGCCGATTCGCTCGACGATCATGGCCGGCATCGGGAAGGGGCCTACTACGCCTGGAATCGGGAGCAGCTCAGCGCAGCCCTCGGTCCAAGGGACGCCTCCTGGGCGGCCGAGATCTTCTCGGTGACCGAACAGGGCACCTTCGAAGACGGCCTTTCCACCCTGCAGTTACTGGGTGATCCTGAGCCGGAGCGGCTGGCCGACGTGCGGGCCCGGTTGTCTGCCTTTCGTGAGCAACGGGCGCGGCCGAGCCGTGACGACAAGGTGGTCGCCGCCTGGAACGGCTGGCTGATCTGTTCGCTGATTGACGCGGCGATGGTCTTCAACGAGCCAACGTGGCTGGAGTCCGCAAGAACCGCCGGAGAGTTGCTGTGGCGGGTGCACTGGGTCGATGCCCGGTTGCGCCGAACCTCCCTCGCCGGCCAGGTGGGGTCTGCCCCCGGCATCCTCGAGGACTACGCGGCTCTTACCCAAGCCTGCGTACGGCTGGCGGCTGCTACCGCCGAGCCGATCTGGCTGGAACGCGCCCGGGAACTCTACGCTGTGATAGCGAGCCAGTTCGACGATGGCAAGGGTGGATTCTTCGACACCGCCGCGGACGCAGAGCGGCTCTACGCCCG
>DATFOP010000429.1:0-2506 GCA_035265505.1 Propionibacteriaceae bacterium
GGCTGGTGTGGGCCATGACACTCCGGTGAGTGACCAAGTGAGTGACAACGGGACCGAACACAGCGGGATATCGGTACCTGGTCCAGGACGCTTGGCGACCGGCAAGATCATCAAGCGACGCCCGTCCGAGGTGCTTCGGGATGAAGAGGTCGACGGCCAGGTCTCAGTTGTGGTCTCGTTTCGCTGCCTTCTCCACTGTTCCCGACCAGGTATCTCGCCCTGGCGGGCGGCTTAACGAGGCGCATCGAACGTCGCAGGACGTCGGTGCGACGACCTGCTAAGCGGGTGGACCGAAACGGTGCGCTCGATCGTCACGACTGGCTGTCTGCTTGTCGTTCTGCTTGACAACGGCCCTACCGTGCCGTGGATCAGACCGGACCTCCCCGGACGCCCTCGACGCGTCACCGGCGGCTGTGCGACCCCCATAAACTCCCCTGATAAGGCAGAGGCCAGTGGTTCAAGTCCACTTAGGCCCACCCTCAGAAATATTGTCTGACTAGACATCCCACGATCGCAAGCGGTCAAGCTGCAGGGCTGAGTTTGTCTGGTTCGCTGTGCCAGGCGAGATGCTCGTCGTAGAGGGTTTGATGCCGCAAGCAGCCGTGGAGGATGCCGACGAGCCGGTTCCCGAGGGTTCGGAGGGCTTGGTAGTGGGTGGCTCCGCGGGAGCGTTGCCGGTCATAGAACGCGCGCGCCCCGGGGGAATTGTTCAGTGCGGCGAACGCCTGCAGGAACAGCGCATCGCCGAGGCGGCGGTTGCGGGCAAAGCGGGCCAGGACCACCCGTTTGGTCCCGGAGGCTTTGGTGATTGGTGACATACCGGAGTAGTTCTTCCGCGCTTTGGCGTCCATGTAACGGCCGGGGTCGTCGCCGAACTCGGCTAGCACCCGGGCGCCGAGGATGTCACCGAGGCCAGGTTGGCTGCGGTAGATCTCAGCGTCCGGGTGCTGGCCAAAACCCTGCTCCACCTGCCCGGCCAGCACCTCGGTCTGGGCTGCCATGGCGGTCAGCACCGCTAACAGTGCTGATGCGCTGGCTGTGTAGGCGGGGATCACACCGGGTCGAGCAGCCAGCTGCTCAGAGGTCAACGCGGCCCGGATCTTGGCGGCGGCCGTGGAGACGTTCCGCTGCCGACCGGCACGCCGCAGCAGGGTTTCGATACGTAATTGGGACAGCCGGCGGCCCAGCTCGGGACTCGGTGCCACCGTGAGCACCGCCAGCGCGTCGCGGCCCGCGAGGTCGGTTCCGAACGCGGCCAGGGCGGCCGGGTAGTACTCCCGCAGCAGCGACCGCAGCGTGTTCACCTGCCGCACCCGCGACCAGATCATCATCTGATGGGCGCGGGCCGCGATCTTGATGTGTTCGGCGATCTCGCTGTCGCCGGCGATCCGGCGGTGATGCGCCCGATCCAGCCGGACGATCTCGGCCAGCAGATGGGCATCCGCGGCATCCGACTTCGCCCCCGACGGGGAATGCCGTTCCCGATAACGGGCCACCTGCAATGGGTTAATCGCGAATACCACATAGCCGGCTGCCAGCAACGCCTGCACCCACGGCCCACGGTCGGTTTCGATGCCCACCTGCACCTGGTCTGGCTCGGCCGTCGGGTCTAAGTGCTCCGCGACCAGCTCATGCAAGGTCGTGATCCCGGCCAACCCCTCCGGCAGTCGACGGCGGGCCAGCACCCGGCCCGATTCGTCTTCGATCTCGATGTCATGGTGGGCCTCAGCCCAATCGTCGCCAATAAACAACACCGCGCCTCCTCGCTCGCATATTGATCAACAAAAGGCTCGAACCGCGGAGAAGACCTGCTGCGACCTAATGGATCAGTGCTCAACCGGCACGACATCCCACCAGCACTACCGGCCCCCTCACCAACCGCCGGGGCACGATCTAGTCATAGACCTCAAACAGGCCAGGCGCAATTAGAGTGCTCACCGGCAGCGGGCTCGGGCAACAGAATGCCTCAACGAGGCGCTGCTGCAGTCCCATTAGGCGCGGTCGCATCGTGGCGTGCGGGGACAAACTGGGACACCGCAGTATCAGCCTGGGAACGCCTACAGACCGCTCGTCGGAGCCTCGGTCGAGCGATTAATTGACCGCTGATGGCCGCAAGCAACCGATGCTCAGGGCACGCTCGGTGACGCCACCTGCCGGTGTTCGATTTCCGACCTGCGCGTCAGGACCCAAACAAGGCGGAAATGGAGCTGTCAAAGCCGAATCAGTCAGGATAGCGAGGAAGCAACGTGTCCCAGAATGCGCCGGGATGTGCCTGGAGTCCGTCGGACAAGCCGACGGCGCATGCGAGACGAGCTGGTGCGAGAACGGTGGCCACCCGATAGTCGGCCATGCACTGCTCGAAGGTATAACCCTGCACTCCGCTGGCGACGAGTGCGTCATGATAAAGCCGGAGGAGTTGTAACTCACTGATTCGGCGGACCTCTGGCTCAAGCTGCCCGCGGATCCAGCCTGCGACATCGATGACACAGCGGGCATAAGTCACCAT
>DATFOP010000430.1:0-2088 GCA_035265505.1 Propionibacteriaceae bacterium
GAGCAGGTCAGCGAGGAGGCTGGCAAGCCGCTGGACCAGAGTGCGTTAGTGGTCGGGACAGCCGCCATACAGTACTGGAACTCCAATCAGCTCGAGGCCGTCAGCAATGCGGCCGGGGGTGAGCTGATGGAGATGCTGCGAGGCCCGAGCATGACCGGCAAGGCAACCGACCGGAAGACCTGGTACAAGGCGAGCATGCTGTGGTCGGCGTCGGCCAAGAGCAAGAACCCGGAGGCCGCAGTCGCCTGGATCAACTGGTATGCGAACTCTCCCGAGGCCGGCAACATCGAGAAGGCTGAGCGGGGCATCCCGCCCAACAGCGAGCTGCTGGCCGCGGTCCGGCCCAACCTGTCGGCTGCCCAACAGAGAGTCGCGAAATACATCACCGACATCGCACCCGAGGTGGCCACCACCCCCATTGCCCCACCGCCCGGTGGCGGGACGATAGCCGACAAGTTGTTACGTCACGGGATTGATGTCCTGTTCGGTCGGGCGAGTACTGCTGACGCCGCCCAGAAATTCGTGGACGAGGTCAAGTCTGATCTACAGGTGTAGGCGAGTCGTGGAGCAGGGGCTGGCCGGCCACGCGCCAACCGTTACCGAGGCCTAAGAATTACAGCCGGAGATGGCCGAGGTGCGGGGCGATCTCGGCGGCGGCCTCCGTGCCGTACGCCTCCCCGAAGCGAGCGAAAAAGGTGTCGCCGAAGCGATACTCCTGCGTTCCGACCACCTCGATCGCATAGCTGGCCAGCAGAGATCCGACCTGCGCGCAGCGCTCCAGCGACAGCTCCCAGGCGACCCCCGCAATAAATCCTGCACGGTAGGCATCGCCCACCCCCGTCGGGTCTAGCCGTTCCACCTCCCGCGCAATAGGTATGTGCAGCTCGGGCTCACCAGCGATCAGAACACTGGACCCCTTGGCACCCCGGGTGATCACCCGCACCGAGACCCGCTCCAGGATTTCCTCATGCGACCAACCGGTCTTTTGTGTGATCAGGCCGTCCTCATAGTCGTTGGAGAACAGATACGTCGCCCCGTCGATGAGTCGCTTGATCTGCGGACCGTCCAGCCAGGCCAATTGCTGGGAAGGGTCGGCGACGAAGTTGAAGCGCCGGCTGCGGCACTCGTCGGTGTGGCGCAGCATCGCTACCGGATCATTCGGAGAAATCACCACCAGATCCAGGCCGCCCACCCGCTCAGCAACCGGCTGCAGCTCGATCTGGCGCGCTTCCTCCATGGCACCGGTGTAGAAGGAGCCGATTTGGGCGCCGACCGAGTCGGTTGTGCAGATGAATCGAGCGGTGTGCTGTGTTTCCGAGACCCGTATCGGCCAGGTCTGCACCCCGTGCCGCTCGAGCCAAGCGCGATAGTCGGCAAAGTCCTCGCCGACCGACCCCACGAGAAGTGGATCCAACCCCAGCGCAGCTAGCCCGAAACAGACATTGGGCGCGATCCCACCGCGCCGGATCTGCAGGTCCTCGACGAGGAAAGACAGGGATACCCGATCCAGCTGCTCGGTGAGCAGCGACTCCGCGAACCGGCCGGAGAACCTCATCAGGTGGTCCATGGCTATCGAACCGGTGACGGCGATGTGCACGAGGCGAGGGTAACGGCTGCGGCTCCCGCTCCGCTTTCGTCTCGCAGAACCCGATATTCATCTCGGCCCGCGAACGAGAACACGTCGTCGCTCAGAAGATCTCGATTGCTCGCCTTGAGGAGGACCGCCTGGCGCGGCGTGATTGCGCGACCTGGTGACGCACTTGGGGTACCACCGGTTCTTCGGACCACCAACGACCTGCAGGACACTTAAGCGGTGTTCGGAGAGGCGGAGATCGTGGTGCCGGCCGAACTGGCTGATCTGCACCAGAAGTATTCCGGTGAGTCCGGCCGAGCGTGGATCTCAGCTTTGCCGGCCCTCGCTGCGATGTGCATCGATCACTGGCAGTTGCAGATAGACGGGGTGAGCGCGTTCGGTGCTGTGGCGCTGATCATCCCGGTTGCTCGCCGGGATGGTTCGAAGGCCGTGCTCAAGCTGCAGCCGGTCGACGACGAGACCGGTGGTGAGCCGGCAGCGCTGCAGGCCTGGGC
>DATFOP010000431.1:0-6287 GCA_035265505.1 Propionibacteriaceae bacterium
TGGCTGTTGGATGACCAGGTCAGCCCTCAAGTTGCAGGCGGCGGCTGAGCCCACTGGCGGACCCGGCGAGCCGTCAGGCCAGGCAGAGGTCATATCCACCTCCGCACAAGAATTTACCGGCAGGCGCGGGGTGGCCCTTGAATTCTTCGGCGACTACCCCACCGCAGTCCAGGACGCCGAACGGACGGTTCAGGAGTTCTGCGCCAGCCAGTAGGAGTTCAAGGGAGTTCATTCAGGCGGCGGGTGCTCGCGCCAGGGGCAGGACAGCCCCAGCCGGGCACCGCCGCCTGGCATTGTCGTGGACCTCGCCGAGGCTACATCGGTGAGTTCAGTCCGTAGCGCTCCATCAGGTCGGGGATCCAGTCCATCTGCTGGCTCGCGCCGTAACGGTCCACCATGGCGGTAAAAGCGGCGGGGTCGGGCGGACCGGAGGCCAGCATCGATCCCAGCTCGCGAAAGGACATCTCGAAGCCGGCACGTGAGACAATTTCGATAATGCGAGCCGGTCGATCTGTGGGGTTCCAGTAGGTGTAATCGGTTGCGCTCTTCGAGTCGCTGCACTGGCTGATGAGAATGGGGGGTCGGCCGGCGACGTCGACACACACTGGTGCGGGCGAGCCCGTTTAGGTGTATGACGCGGGGGTCTCGGTTGCCGCTGGATTGTTGCCAAGAGAGCACGCGGGTCTGTGTCCTGGCAGAGGTCCCTCCGGACCGACGCCATCAGGCGAGGGTCGCCTGATGGAGGGGAGGAGGGGCCATGGAGGTCATGTTCGACCGGGTTGCCGGTCTGGATGTCGGGAAGGACTCGGCGACGGTCTGCGTCCGCGTCCCGGGTCCGCGCGGTGGCCGGCGCAGCCAGACCCGCACGTTCAAGACGACCACCGGATCGTTGCAGGTGATGCGGGACTGGCTGCTCAAGGAGCAGGTGAGCATTGCGGCGATGGAGTCGACCTCGACGTACTGGAAGCCGCCCGTGCGCCACGAGGCGCGAGGAGTCGAGTGGGGGTGAAAGGACCCCGCCGTTGGTCAGTCGCAGCTGGCCGATGAAGCTGGGAGGCAGCCTGGTCCGGGGAACGCCGGGGAGGGCGGGAGCAGCCTCTGACGATGTACGGGACGGGTTGGGACTGTCAGACGGCCCGGGTCCGGCTAGCAGTGATGGGAAGGCGTACGTAAGGAACCGCTGTCTGACGCCCCGTAAGTCCAGTGCCGGCTCAAACCTGACGGATATGGGCCGGTGTGCAGTGCGTGGTTGGTTCGTTGTGGCGGGCTGGCCAACTCCGAAGCCGGTTGCGGTGGTCCGGTGGGGAGGCCACGGTGAATGCCTGCGGCGTAGCCGTGGCGATGCTGTCGGGGTAAAGGTGGGCGCCTCCCTCATCGATCGATTTCTGGTGAACGTGGGAACCATCCGCGGTCGCCCTCCCGACGGGCATCCAGTCGTCGGTGGGCAGGTCCGTTGCCGACTGGAGGCTGTCGGGTGGGGCGGAGGCCTCGTAGTAGTCCGGGCGCGAGAAAGTCGCGTGCATGGCGAAGGGGGCCAGTAAGTCAGCAGCCGAAGGACTGGAAGGCCAGGAGGTGTCGCCGGTGAATACCGACGAGCTGGGGCACGCCTTGTATGAGGCGGAGCGTCGGGTACTGGAGATTCAGACCAAGCTGCACCGTTGGGCCGGTGATGATGTTCATCGCAGGTTTGTTGATCTGTTCAATCTCGTCGCTGATCCCGCGTTCCTTTTGGTGGCATGGGATCGGGTGCAGGGAAACAAGGGTGCCAAGACAGCCGGAGTCGACGGGCTTACTGCGTCGTCTGTCGCGCTGTTGATGGGGGTCGAGGGTTTTCTCGACCGGCTGCGGGCTTCGTTGAAGGATCGCAGCTTCCGTCCACTTCCGGTGCGGGAGCGGATGGTCCCCAAGGCGGGCGGCAAGTTGCGTCGGCTGGGGATCGCCACGATTACCGATCGGGTGGTGCAGGCATCGTTGAAGCTGGTGTTGGAGCCGATCTTCGAGGCGGACTTCCTCCCGTGTTCGTACGGGTTCCGTCCGAACCGACGGGCTCATGACGCGGTGGCCGAGGTGCGTCTGTTGGCATCCCACTCTTATGAGTGGATCATGGAGGGCGATATCAAAGCCTGTTTCGATGAGATCTCGCATCCCGCTCTGATGGATCGGATGCGCGGTCGGGTTGGTGACAAACGCGTCCTGGGCCTGGTCAAGGCGTTCCTCAAGGCAGGCATCCTCGGTGAAGACCGCGTGCTCCGGGAAAACAATGCCGGCACACCGCAGGGTTCGATCCTCTCGCCGTTACTGAGTAACGTGGCGCTCACGGTCTTGGACGAAGCCATCGCCCAGGCACCGGGCGGCCCCGGAACCAGGCCGTATCAACGGCAGCAGCGTAGGTCTAACGGTCTGCCTAACTTCAGATTGATTCGTTATGCCGACGATTGGTGCCTGGTTGTTGCGGGCACCAGGGCCGACGCTGAGCAGCTGCGGGAGCAGGCAGCCGCGGTCTTGTCCCAGATGGGACTGCGGTTGTCGCCGGAGAAGACCCTGATCACGCACATCGATGATGGCCTCGACTTTTTGGGGTGGCGTATCCAGCGTCATCGCAAACGGGGCACCAATCGGTACTACGTCTACACCTACCCGGCCCGCAAGGCGGTCACGGCCGTGACCGGCAAAGTGAAGGCGTTGTGCCGTCGAATGGACACAAGCAAGCCGCTCGATGCCCTGCTCATCCGGCTCAACTGGATGTTGCGGGGCTGGTGCGCCTACTTTCGGCCTGGCGTGTCCAGTGCAACCTTTAAGTACCTCAGCTCCTACACGTGGGCAAGGGTCATTCGATGGTTGCGCCGAAAACATCGCCGGATCACCGTGAAGGAGTTGCGTCGCCGCTTCTGCGGCGGTGGCTGGTGGCCGGTCACGGAGGAAAGGTCTCTGTTCAATCCTGCGAAGGTCAGCACCACACGCTACCGATACAGGGGAACAGTGATCCCGACTCCCTGGCCGTCCCCACGATGACCAGAACCATCTCAGCCTCGGGACTTGTGGAGCGCCCGTTGCGGTGAAAGCCGCACGGCGGGTGCGGGAAGCGGGTCTGAGGAAACGGGCCGGTCGAAACACCGGAACCGCGCCTCGGCCCGACTTCACTACTACCTGCTCGAGGACGGGGGGTTTGAGGTGATGCTGGTCAACGCCCGTCAGGTGAAGAACCTGCCCGGCCGCAAGAGCGATGTGTCCGACGCCGCCTGGTTGGCTCAGCTCGGGGCGCACGGCCTGGTCCGGGGCTCGTTCGTGCCCCCCGCACCGATCCGGGAGTTGCGGGACCTGACCCGGGTGCGGACCATGATGACTCGGGAACGGGGCCGAGAGATCCAACGACTTGAGAAGCTGCTCGAAGACGCCGGCATCAAACTGTCCTCCGTCGCCTCCGACATCACCGGCGTCTCGGGCCGGTTAATGCTGCAAGCCTTGATCGAGGGCCAGCGTGACCCGGCGGTGCTGGCCGAGCTAGCGAAACGGCGGCTCCGCGCCAAGATCCCGGAGTTGACCGAGGCATTGACTGGGCGGTTCAGCGATCATCACGCCTTCCTGGCCCGCTTGTACCTAGACGCCATCGATCAACGCAGCCAGGCGATCACCGACCTGACCATGCGGATCGAGGTGGTGATCGAGCCCTTTCGTGCATTCTGCAACCTGATCGGCACCATCCCCGGCATCGGGGTGCGGACCGCGGAGGTGATCGTGGCCGAGACGTAGCCGACCTGAGCGTGTTTCCCACCGCAGCCCATTTCGCGTCCTGGGCCGGCACCTGCCCCGGCAGCCACGAATCCGCCGGCCCGGTCAAGTCCACCAAGACCCGACCCGGCAACCCCTACCTGAAAGCCGCCCTCGGCACCGCCGCACTGTCGATCGCGAACAGCCACGGCACCTACCTCGCCATCAAGTACCGGCGGATCGCCGCCCGCCGCGGACCGATGAAAGCAATTGTTGCGGTCGAGCACGCCATCTTGATCGCGATCTGGAACATGGCACACACCGGAGCCGAGTACAACGACCCCGGCGCCGACTACTACACCCGCCGCGACCCCGAACGCGTCAGAAGGCACGCGATGAATCAGCTACAACAGCTCGGCTACGCCGTCACACTCAGCCCCATCGCCGCCGCTTCAGCCTAAAGAAGGTCGGTGCCGGTCAGAGAATCTTCGCGTCAGAGCCGATCCTTAGTCGCGTCCTGGCTCACGGTCGCTGACCCTGAGTAACCATTGAGTAACTACGCGCCTGGACGTCCGCGGATACTCACTTCGCTTCTGGCGAATAGGTCAACTCGTCAATGCGAGTGAAACGGGGTCTTCGGAGTTAAGCATGGTTGGGGCGAGTCCGGTACGGCCGTTGTCCGTCTGCAGCGAGCATGATCCGCAGGCGGTAATGATCAAAGTCCTTGAATCCGTGGGCGAGCCGGCGGACCTTTTCAATGATTAGGTTGATGGCTTCGGTACCGCCGTTGGAAACCCCTGAGGTGTCGAAGTAGGCCAGGATCTGGGCTTTCCAGGCGCGAAGGGTGCGGCCGAGTCTGGCAACCTCAGGTATCGGACAGCTGTGGAAGCTGTCGAGTACCTTTTGGGCGATCTGGCGGCCCTTCGCCGGCACGGCGTGGTAGATGGATCGCAGCTGCTGATAGCACTGCCAGGCGACGTTGACTTCGTCTTGTGGGTCGCCGGCTGCGAGACAGTGGCTGATCTTGGCCTGCTGCTTCTCGGTGAGGTGTTCGACGCCGTGTCGGAGCAGCCCGCGGATCTTGTAGAGCGGGTCGTGTTTGTGCCCACGTCGGCCGAGCGTGTCTTGTTGCACCCGCCGTCGGACCTCGTCAACGACCTGGGTGCCGAGCCGGACCACGTGAAAGGCGTCAAGGACGGCGACCGCGTCGGGCAGCCCGTCATGAATGGCGTTCGCATATCCCCGAAATGGATCCAGCGCAGCCTGCTCCACGCCGTCGATGAACCCATCGGGTTGAGCCTTCAGCCAGGCTTTGTAGACGTTTCCGGAGCGGCCGACGACGGCATCCAGCAGCCGGGCGTGCAAGCATCCAGCCTGGTCACGAGACAGATCGACCATGATGGTGACGGCTCGATCGACCCCGATCCGCGATGGCCGCCAAATGTGCTCATCGACTCCGAGGGTCTTCACGCCGCTCAGCCGATCGGGTTTGCTGGTGCGGGCCTTGGCTTCGACCTCGATTGCGTCCCAGGCTGTGTGCCAATCCACGCCTAAATGCCTGGCCAGCGCCGAGACGGTGGTGTCGTCGTAACTGAGCGCGCTGGTTGCCCACGCAACCGCCCGGGTTGTCAGCACCGTTCGGGGCGACGCCACATCGTGGGTCTCGCTGAAAGTCGTCGTCGAGCACAGCGGTTCTGGACACCGCCAGATCCGCACCAGCCATCTCAGCAGCGTGGCCCGGGCGAAGCATGGCGCATCGTGCAGTACCCGAAGCCGCCGACCGTGGCCAACTGCCATTACCCCACACGCCGGGCATGCCGCCTCCGTCTGACCCGACTCGACGGTGAGCACTAGCCGCTGCCGGTCATCGATCTCAACATCCAGGACATGCATGCCGGGAACATCGAAGATGGCATCGGCCCGGGCGCACCAACGCGCACCCGAACCACACATAGAGTGAGGCACCGTCGGGGCTTTCTTTCGGAGAGCTTGGTCGCCTCCGATCCTGAAGGCCCCGACGCCTTCAAGCCTTGATCAACACGCCGATAGCTCTCGGCCGTCACCCATGCTCAGATCCGAAGAGCCGGTTTACCATCACATCGCGGCCGTTAGGTGCGGTCTCGTGGGACCAGCAACGGACGCGCTCGCACCTGACCATGGGCCCCACGATTTCATGCCACGAAGTGGCCGACCTTTGACCCGGGTGAACACCTCACAGCAGGCAGGCCCTCATGCCACCTGGGTCGGTGACGACCTTGCCCATGGACGGAATCAGCCTGCTTCTGCTGAAGGGCGCCGGACCTTCTCCTCCGACCAACAACAGCTGACGTGGCACCAAGGGACGTCTAGGTCAGATTTGTATTGGATTCAGTCAAGAAGTGCAGATCGAAGGAAGTCGCTGTGAGCGGAATGTGGGGCATGCATAACGACGCTCTGGGAGCCGAATTAGTTGAGAAGGGCTCAAGCTCTATCGGATAGGGAGCAATGCCTGACCTAGCCACTTTGGCTCATGATCGAACGCATATCAAGGCAGCCCGTCCAACGTGGATACCCTGACGCCTGGCGGGTGTCCCTGTCTG
>DATFOP010000432.1:0-7019 GCA_035265505.1 Propionibacteriaceae bacterium
TATCCGCCGCTCAGCCACGAACCGGCAGTAGAGCGCCTTGCCAACATGCTCTATCTGCAGGGTCTGCACCCCTTTCACATGGCGTGCGGGATGCATTTACCGTCCATGGCGGAACGGCGGGCCGACGCTACCGCCGACGGCTCTCCGTCCTGCACCGGGGCAAAGAGCGATGCCGAGAACCGCGCCGTCCTGCCGGCATTGGAGTCGCCGTCTGTCCGTCTGCTGCTAGGCGCCTATGTTCGACGGTTACACACCACCGCGGATGGGCAGGCCGTCGCTGCGGCGGAGGCGCAGGTCGGGGAGCAAACCGTTCGGATCGAGGCCAAGACGTTCGTGGTGTCCGGGGGTGCGGTCAACTCAGCTGCTTTGCTTCTCCGCTCGGTCAGTGACCAGCACCCGAACGGCCTGGGCAACTCATCGGGGCTGCTCGGCCGCAATTACATGGTGCACAACAGCACGTTCTTCATGGCCGTCGATCCGCGGCACACCAACCAGACGGCATGGCAGAAGACACTCGGACTGAACGACTGGTATGAAGCAGGGCCGGACACGCCGTATCCCCTCGGCAACCTGCAAATGCTCGGCAAGCTGCAGGCACCCATGGTGAAAAGCGCGCGGCCGTGGGCGCCGATGTGGGCGCTGAAGATGGTCACCGACCGCAGCCTCGACATCTACCTCACCACGGAGGACCTGCCCCGGCTCGACAATCGGGTCACCGTGGACGGCGACAAGATCATGATCAACTGGACGCCGAACAACCTGACCCCGCACCGTGAGCTGGTGGAACGGGTCAGCCGCGCCATCCGTAAGGCCGGCTACCCGGTCGTATTGACAGAACGGATGGGCATCGCCACCAACTCCCACATGTGCGGGACCGCCGTCGCCGGCACCGACTCCTCACGGAGCGTTCTCGACCGGGACTGCCGCAGCCATGACGTCGGCAACTTGTACGTCGTCGACAGCAGCTTCTTCCCATCGTCCGCCGCGGTCAATCCAGCCCTCACCATCGCCGCGAACTCGCTCCGGGTGGCACCGACCATCACTGACCGCAGCCGCTAAGGAACCCCCAATGTCTGATCTCACATTTGGTCTGATCGGCGCCAGCTACGTGGCGGCCAGCCGCATGGTGCCGGCATTCCAGGCCAACGGCGTCCCTACGCGGGCATTGTTCGACACAGAGGAACGGCGATTCCAGTACTGGCGAAAGAGCAATCTGGACCTGCTGACCTCCGACCTTGCCGAATTCCTGGATAGCGACATCAACGCTGTCTACATCTCTTCCCGCAACGATCAACACGCTGCCCACGCCATCGCCGCGGCGGAGGCCGGCATGCACGTCCTTCTCGAGAAACCCATGGCGCTCACCGTCGCCGACGCCCGGGCGATCGTCGCGTCGGCGGACAAGGCCGGCGTCCAGCTGGCTGTGAACCACCATTTGCCGGGCAGTCCATTGCACGTCACCGCCCGGCAGCTGGTGGTCGACGGCCGGATTGGCCCGCTGTATTCGGCTCGGGTCAACCATGCCGTCCTGCTGCCAGAGCACCTGCGCGGATGGCGCCTCGCCGACGTCCTCGGAGGCGGCGTCGTCTTCGACATCACCGTCCACGACGCGTCCGTACTGAACCCGCTGTTCGGCGGCGCTCCGAGGCGGGTCACCGCTCTTGGAGTCTCCCAGGCGCCGTGGAATCAAGCCGGGACATCCGACTCCGTGATGACTGTCATCGAATATCCGGCCGGAGCCCGCGGGGTGCCGGGCTTGGCCCAGACCCACGATGCGTTCACCGTGCCCTATCCGGGAACCAGCATGGAGATTCACGGCGAGAGTGGAGCGATCATCATCGGTGACGCGATGACCCAGGACACCCCGGGCACGGTCGAGCTGCACACCGCCAGCGGCATCGAGAAGATCGAGGTCGATTGCAGCGAAGATCTGTACCACATCAACGTCCGAGCCTTCGCCGCCGCCGTCCGTGGCGAGGGTCGGCCCACCGCCACCGGCCTCGACGGCCTCCGTGCACTGCAGGTCGCCGTGGCGGTCGAGGAGTCACTCAAGAGCGGTCAGGCGGTAGCCATCGGCGACGTGTGATGAAGTTGACCATGGCCGTCATCGACACCGACACACCCGCGTCGGATCGGCCAGCGGTGCCCGTCTTCTTCCTGTCGGACAGCACAGGGATCAGTGCCGAAACGATGGGCAACGCGCTGCTCATCCAATTTCCCGACCTGCGGTTCGAGCGACGGCTCATCCCCTTCATCTCCACGATCGAGGAGGCCCGGCGGGTCGTTGCCATCCTGGACGCCGCCATGGACGGCCCGGTCACCCCGCTGGCCTTCACCACGGCAGCCGTCGATGAGATCCGAGAGGTTCTGCACAGTTCGCGGTGTCCGCTCATCGACTTCTTCGACATGCACATGTCCCGCGTGGAGTCGATCCTCGGCGTTCGTGGCCTGCACGTCGCCTCCCGGCTCCACGGGGTAGGTGACATCAAGCGGTACAACGCACGGATGGCCGCGGTCGAGTACGCGATCGAGCACGACGACGGTCAGAGCACGCGGGCCCTGGACAAGGCCGACGTGATCTTGATCGCCCCGTCCCGTTGCGGAAAGACACCCACGACCATGTACCTGGCCCTGCAACACGGGGTTTTCGTCGCGAACTATCCCCTCGTCGAGGATGACTTCGACACGGCAGATCTGCCGCGTCCGGTACGCCGCCTTCGCGATCACTGTTTCGGGCTCACCACGACCCCGGCCCGACTCAGCCAGGTGCGGCAGGAACGCCGACCCAACTCCCGCTACGCCTCGCTGGAGCAGTGCACGTACGAGCTCCGCCAAGCTGAAGCGCTCTACCACCGGCAGCGCATCCCCGTCGTCAACTCCTCCGCGAAGTCGGTGGAGGAGATGTCTACGGTGATCTTGCAGACCCTCCAACGCTCATCGTCCCGTCCAGCCTGAGGAGTCGCCATGACCGAGAGCACCAACGGTGCCAGCCGCAACATCCGATGGTTCGCTGACCTGGGTCTTGCCGACGTGGAGCAGGTCGGCGGGAAGAACTCCAGCCTCGGCGAGATGGTCTCCCAGCTGAGTGAGCTCGGCATCCGGGTGCCGAACGGCTTTGCCACCACTGCCGATGCCTATCGCCGCTTCATCGGTGACACCGGGTTGGCCGATCTGATCAATGAACGACTCGGCAACCTCGACACGGACGACGTTCAGCGCCTCGCCGCCGTTGGACAGGAGATCCGTGGCGCGGTCGTTGCCCAGCCGTTCCCCGCTGACCTCGATGCCGACATCCGCGCTGCGTACGCACAGCTGTCCGGAGATGACCAGAGCTCCTCGTTCGCGGTGCGATCGAGCGCTACCGCTGAGGACCTTCCCGATGCGTCCTTTGCCGGTCAGCAGGAGACGTTTCTCAACGTGCGGGGGGTTGATCAGATTCTGACCGCGATCAGACAGGTCTTCGCGTCCTTGTACAACGACCGCGCCATAGCCTACCGGGTGCATCATCAATATGAGCACCAGGCCGTTGCCTTGTCGGCCGGTGTGCAGCGGATGGTGCGTTCAGATCTGGGCGCGTCCGGGGTGATGTTCACCATGGACACCGAGTCCGGGTTCAGCGAGGCGGTGTTCATCACGTCGTCGTACGGGTTGGGTGAGGCGGTCGTCCAGGGCGCGGTCAATCCTGACGAGTTCTATGTCTACAAGCCGGGACTGCGCGCCGCCCGGCCGGCGATCCTTCGGCGGGGGATCGGCGGCAAAGCAATCAAGATGATCTACACACAAGATCCGACCGTGGGGAAGACCACTGAGTTTGTCGACGTACCGGAAGCCGACCGGCGACTACTGAGCCTCAGCGATGCCGAGGTCACTGAGTTGGCCCGTCACGCGCTGACGATCGAGGCCCATTACGGGCGGCCGATGGATATCGAGTGGGGCAAGGACGGCATCGACGGCAAGTTGTACATCCTGCAGGCCCGACCCGAGACCGTGGAGTCACGCCGGTCGGGGGGTTCGGTACAGCGCTACCGGATGAGCGAGAAGGGATCCGTCCTCGTCGAGGGTCGGGCGATCGGGCAGAAGATCGGCGCAGGCCCGGTCCGAGTGCTCGATTCTGCGGAAGAGATGCACCAATTCGGTCAGGGTGAGGTGCTGGTCGCGGACATGACCGATCCGGACTGGGAGCCGATCATGAAACGAGCATCGGCCATTGTCACGAACCGCGGCGGCCGAACCTGCCACGCCGCGATCATTGCCCGAGAACTGGGCATCCCTGCGGTGGTTGGCGCGGGAAGGGCGACCAGCAAGTTGGCCGACGGGCAGCCGGTGACGGTGTCCTGCGCCGAAGGCGACGCCGGCTTCGTCTACGACGGCATCCTGGATTTTCGCGTCGAATCGACCGAGCTCGGCACCATGCCGGACATTCCCGTGAAGATCATGATGAATGTCGGCACACCGGATCAGGCGTTCGCGTTCTCCCGTATCCCCAACGCCGGCGTCGGCCTGGCCCGGTTGGAGTTCATCATCAACCGGCAGATCGGCATCCATCCCAAGGCGCTGCTGGAGTTGGAACGGCTGCAGGAACCGTTGCACAGCACGATCGTCGAAGCGGTCGCCGCTTATCCGAGCGCCAGGGAGTTCTTCGTCTCGCGGGTCGCGGAGGGTGTCGCCACATTGGCGGCCGCATTCGCACCGCATCCTGTGATCGTGCGGATGAGTGATTTCAAGTCGAACGAGTACGCCAACCTGGTCGGCGGTGAACTGTATGAGCCGCACGAAGAGAACCCGATGATCGGCTATCGCGGCGCGTCCCGCTACCTGTCGGGAGACTTCGCTGCCTGCTTCGCCATGGAAGCCGAAGCACTGAAGTACGTACGCGATGACATGGGCCTGACCAACGTCAAGATCATGATCCCGTTCGTGCGGACCCTGACCGAGGCCGAAGGAGTGATCAGCCTGCTGGCGGAGCATGGGTTGCGTCGAGGGGAGAACGGGCTGGAGGTGATCATGATGTGTGAGCTGCCGTCCAACGCCGTGATCGCCGATCAATTTTTGGACCACTTCGACGGATTCTCCATCGGATCCAACGACATGACGCAGCTGACCCTCGGCCTGGACCGCGACTCCGCCCTGATTGCCGCGGGCTTCGACGAACGCGACCCCGCCGTGAAGTACATGATCAGCGCCGCCATCCAGGCGTGCAAGAAGCGCGGCAAGTATGTCGGTATCTGCGGCCAGGGGCCATCCGACCACCCCGACCTGGCTGAATGGTTGGTCGCCGAAGGTATCGACACGCTCTCGCTCAACCCCGACACCGTCGTGGAGACCTGGATCAGGCTGGGTGAACTCGGCGCCAAGGTCTAGGGGCGGCGCGCGCCCCTTGTGGCGCCATCTGTGGCTTTGTGCGGAAAGACGCGCGGCGGAAGACCGAACGCGGCCGCCGTCTGTGGCCTTGTGCGGAGACACGCGCGGCCGAAGCGGCCGACGCGGCCCCATCTGTGGGCTTGTGCGGAGACATGCGCGGCCGAAGGCCGGACGCGCCCCTGTCTCGCCATCATCTGTGGCCTTGTGCGGAAAGACGCGCGGCCGAAGGCCGAACGCAGCTCCAATTCATGGCCTTGTGCGGAGAGACGTACAGGCCTGGCGTGGCTGCCGTCGGTTAACGCGACCTGCGCGAAGATCCGGCCCTTGCTGCGCTCGAGAGGCCGTCGATGGCGGCCACCTCCTCGGCAGTCAGCTCGATCCGTGCACCAGCCGCGTTGGCCACAATGCGCTCGCGGTGGGCCGACTTGGGGATCACGACGAAGCCGTGCGCAACATGCCAGGCGACAATCACCTGCGCCGTCGTCGCGTCGTGCTCCGATGCGATGGACCCCAGCGTCGGGTCGTTGAGGTTGGTCACCTTGAACGGGCTGTACCCCTCCAGCACCACTCCGCGGCGCTCCAGCCCCGCGACCACATTTCGGTCGTACAGCGGCGGACCCCACCGAATCTGATTGACCTGGGGCGTTACCCCAGTCGCCCGGGTCAGTTCATCGATCTGGTCAAGTGAGTAATTGCTCACGCCGATGGCCTTTGCCAAGCCGTCCTGCTGAGCCAGGACGAACTGCTCCCATACCCGTGGCGCTGCCCGACCGTTAGGCGGCCAGTGCACCAGCCACAGATCGACATAATCCAGCCCGAGCTTGCTGAGACTGTCCCCCAATGTCCGACGCTCCCGACCGGCATGGTCAGGCGGTAGCTTGGTCGTCACGAATACCGACTCCCGAGGCAGAGCCGCGGAGGCCAAGGCCTTCCCGATGCCGCTTTCATTCCGGTACGCCGTCGCCGTATCGATATGCCGGTAGCCCGCCTCGAGCGCATGAGCGGTCGCCTGTGGCGCACCGGAATTGCTGATCTGCCAGGTTCCGAACCCGAGCAGCGGCATGCGGCCGGTCGTCAAGGCCGCGGCCGGCTCTGCATAGTCGTTCGTGGTCATATTTGCACGTTAGCCGGGGCCGCTGGACGTCAAACCTCAACCGGCGATCGTCCGCACCGGCCGCCACCGACCGGGTGCGAGTGACCGATGTCAAAGGTCACCGGCCAGCACTGGCCGGTGATCTGCCTCGACGTCGTGAGCTTGTGGTAAATGTCCGGCATGGAGTACTCCCGGTTCCTCGACTGCTTCGCCACCGACTTCGCCCGCCTGCGGGCCCTTGTGCCGACCGACCCGGCCGCGGCGGTGCCGAGCTGCCCCGGCTGGACCGTCGCCGATCTCACCCGCCACGTCGGCGAGGTATATCTGCACAAGACTCTGGCAATGCGGGAGGGCGTCGAGCCCGAACCGTGGCCGCCGAAGGAGCTCGCGGACGAGGAGCCGTTGGCGCTGCTCGACCGGGCATACGCCGACCTGATCAACGAATTCGCGACCCGCAAGCCGGAGGATCCGGCCGGTTCCTGGTACACCCCGGACCAGACCGTCGGCTTCTGGATCCGGCGGATGGCCCAGGAGACGGTTATCCACCGCATCGACGCAGAGCTCG
>DATFOP010000433.1:0-5707 GCA_035265505.1 Propionibacteriaceae bacterium
ACCGACCACATCGGTTTCGCGGAGCGGCTCAGGCAGGGGAATCGCATCGTGGTACACGTCCATGAGCTCGATGCCGCTCGGGCGCGCGGTGAGATCAGCAAGCCCAGCACCGGCTGGGGGCCCATCAAGGTACGTCCGCTACTGGGGTTCCTTTGGTACAGCGCCCGACACGGCGGGCTCCGCACACGGCCCGTCGGCGAGGTCGCGACCTTCGCCGACGGCGACACGCTCGACCTACCCGGATCCCCACGCATCATCCACCTGCCGGGGCACACACCGGGGAGTGTCGCGGTGCACGTGCCAGCGGTGGACGCGTTGTTCGTTGGCGACGCCATCACCACCGGAAATGTGTTGACCGGTGAGCGTGGGCCCAGGCCGGCGCCCTTTACCCTCGACCCACAGCGGGCGTTGGAGTCGCTCGCCGAAGTGGAGGGTGTCCAGGCCACCTGGGTGTTGCCCGGACACGGAGCGCCGTGGCGCGGTGGTGTCGCAGAGGCAGTCCGCCAGGTTCGACTGGTGGCCGCTGGTCGACCGACGTGAGGCCCGATCGACGGCCCGCCTTCGACTCACCGACCATGCTCCACTGGGTGCCGGAAGCACGCGGCGGATTCGCATCGTATCGAACTTGTGTTTGAATACTGTATGCGATGGGCCGGCCAGGAAATCTCCGACGCTGCTCCGGCGGACCTGGACGCCCTGCCCGGCATGGACCGCTTGCAGAACCTGGTACGCACGGTCCGCACTCCAGAGTTCGACGGCATCACCTTTCATGAGGTCCTGGCGAAGTCTGCGCTGAACCGGGTGCCGACAGCGGCTCGGGTGCCGTTCAACTGGACGGTCAACCCCTACCGAGGCTGCAGCCACGCCTGCACGTACTGTTTCGCCCGGCGCACCCATACCTATCTTGATCTTGACGCCGGGGCGGACTTCGACAGTCAGATCATTGTCAAGATCAATGTTGCCGAGGTGCTGGCTCGCGAGCTGCGGCGCCCATCGTGGATTCACGAACCAGTGGCGCTCGGCACCAATACCGACCCGTATCAACGAGCCGAGGGCAGATACCGGCTGATGCCGGGAATCATCACCGCGCTCGCGGAGACCGGCACGCCGTTCTCCATCCTCACCAAGGGAACCATGGCGCGCCGGGACCTGCCGCTGCTCGCCAACGCAACCGAACGCGTCCCTGTGAGCATGGCTGTTTCGATCGCCCTGGTGGACGAGCAGATCCATGAGGCGCTGGAGCCTGGTGCCCCGACACCGAAGGCGAGGCTGGCCCTGGTCCGGGCGATCACCGATGCGGGCCTGTCGTGCGCGGTGCTGGTCGCGCCGGTACTACCGATGATCACCGACAGCAACGATGACCTTGATCGCATCCTGGCCCAGGTCGCGGCCGCCGGAGCGACTCGAGCCACGATCTTTGCGCTGCATTTGCGGCCCGGCGCACGTGAATGGTTCCTGCGCTATTTGGCAACCTATTACCCGCAGCTGGTCGAGGCCTACAAGGAGCTGTATCGCGGGAGCGCCTATGTTTCACGCTCCTACTCCTCAGATCTCGCTCGCCGGGCGGCGGTGCTTCTGCGCCGACATGGGCTGGACGGCCTTGCCCGGCACCGGACGAGCGTCGCCAGCCCTGCCCGCGCCGATCCGGTTGCCATCAACGATCAGCCTTCTCTGCTCTGACCATCCGACGGCGTCGAGGGGGACGGAAATCGGCTGGGGAAGTTCGGCGTGAATTTGCGGCGGGCCACCGTGATCGTCCCGCCGAGATAGCCGAACCCACTCAGGACGCCGATGATCCAGATGAGCCAGGTCGGGCTATCGGCGGCGTGCGCAAGCAGGGCGCCCAGGCTTCCCGCCACCATCGCGTTCACAACGTTGATGAACATGGCGGTGCTGCCAAGCACGTGACTTGCCATGGAGCGCCGGGCGCCCATCAGGTAGGACGCCATCAAGCCCGCCATGTCGTCGTAGCGAGAGGTGACGAGATAGGGCTCGATACCGGGATCCAAGGCGACATAAGCGTTGCGCAGGCGATTCATGCCGAGCATGATCGCGGCATCGTCGCTACTGGCGTTGTGCACCCGAAGCCCGGTCAGCGTGCCGAGCACCAAGGCGGCGGCGGCCAGCCCAATCGACAGGACACGAAAACCGAACCCGAATCCGTTGGCTTGGCGATCAGCGCCAGCACGACCAGGCCGGCGGAAAGCACCGTCAGGTGGATGACGATGCGGTTCATGATTTCCGCCCACGTCTGGCTGCGGGTGGCCAGTAGGCTCCAATGCTCGGTGGCCAATATCTGCGCCCTCACCGAGGGTCCCTGACCCGAGCGAGCGGCACCGTGGGCAAACCCCGACTCGGGCATGCTTGCTGACATAGGTTTGCTCCTTATAACCGGCGCTGGACTGGTGGAATGCAGCTGAGGTTGACGCGGGGACGGCTGGGCTTGGTCGCCGGCCTGCTGCTGCTCTGCATCGCCTTGGTTGCTGTTCTCATCGTCCGCGCCTCGGCGAAAGATGGCCAGTCCTCGGTCACGGTCATGACCCGCAATCTGTACCTCGGAGCGGACATCAACCGGCCGCTGCGAGCGGTGGAAGGCCGTACTGGGCGCGATGCCCTGCTCGCCCTCGGTCACGCCAACCACGAGTTGCGCGAGATTGTCGAGCGTACGAATTTCGATGCGCGGAGCGAGTTGCTGGCCGATGAGATCGCGGCCGCCCGACCCGACCTGATGGGCTTGCAGGAGGTCGCGTTGTGGCGGCGTGGGCCGCTCCAGCTGGACCACGTGGGCCGCCTGGATGCCGTCGACATCGACACTGACTTCCTGGAGATTCTGCGCGGGGCACTGAGCGAGCGCGGTCTGGTGTACGACGTGGTGTCGATGCAGCAAGAGTCGGACGTGGAGGGTCCGGCGTTCATCGGAGACCCGTTCGGGGGGACGCTCGATGCCGGTCGGGACGTTCGCCTCACGGTCAGCGACGTGATCATGATGCGGCGCGGCAGCGTTGTCCGCATCGCCGACAGCGGCGGAGGCCAGTACAGTCACCGCATCGACGTCACGCTGGCCGGCGTTGGGTTCCCGTTCATTCGCGGCTACGCGTGGGCAGATGTGGCTATCGGGCGAGCACGTTTGAGGTTTGTGACGACTCATTTTGAGTCCCTGAGCGCCGACCTCGCGCTCGCTCAAGCTCAGGAACTGCTGGCCGGCCCGGCGGGCCCGATCCCGATGGCCACAATCATCGTGTGTGACTGCAACTCCGACCCGAACAGCGGCGTCGTTGGGCCTCAGGACCAAGCCCCGCCCTCGGCCGCGTACCAGCTGCTCACCCAACGCGGCGGCTTCTCCGATCTTTGGCTGCAGCAGCAGAGTCCGGCCGGGCCAGGCTTCACGGCGGGGTTGAGCGAGCTCGTCAATGACCCGACGGCGGACGCGTTCAACCGTCGACTCGACCTGGTCCTCGCCCGGTCGGCGAGGAAGACTGGCGTGGCCATCGCGGGCGGGGATGTCATCGGGGACCAGCTAACCGACCGCGACGACCGTACGGGTCTATGGCCGTCAGACCACGCCGGCGTCGTCATGCAACTGCGGATCGCCTGATGGTGCTTGACGCGCTCTCCCCGCAGCGTAGGCGACTCGTTGTCGTTGCCGTCTGCCTTGGTGTCTTGTTGATCATGATCAGCGTGATCGCGGTCATCCGGGCCCGCTCGAGCGCGGGCGAGGCGGTGTCGCAATCCGAGCCGGGCCCAGTCCTGCTGGTGCCCGGCTACGGCGGCAATGTCAGTTCCCTCGAGCCGCTGGCCGCCGCGCTGCGTTCGGCCGGCCGCACGGCCGTGATCGTCGCGCCGCCCAGTGGGGGCACGGGCGACCTGCAGGCCCAAGCCGAGCACGTGGGCGAGGTGGCCGAGCGTGCCATCGATGACAGCGGCGCGTCGTCGGTGGACATCGTCGGCTACTCAGCGGGCGGCGTAGTTGCTCGGCTCTGGGTGCGTGACGAGGGTGGAGATCGACTTGCGCGCCGCGTGCTCACCCTCGGATCACCGCACCATGGGACGGCCCAGGCCGCCCTCGGTGCCGAATTGGCGGGCGACTGCCCTCCGGCGTGTCAACAGCTGGTACCCGAGAGCGATCTGTTGCGGCGGCTCAACGCCGACGACGAGACGCCAGACGGACCTCTTTGGGTCACCGTCCGGACGACATCGGATCAGGTCGTCACGCCCGTAGACTCGGCGACCCTAGAGGGGGCGGTCAACATCCGAGTGCAAGACGTCTGCCAGACCTCAACGGCCGCGCACGGAGACCTGCCCAGTGATCCAGTCGTTCTGGCCGCCCTTGGCTCAGTGCTGGGCGTCGAACCGCCGCACTCGCCCACTGATGTTCCCTGTTAGTCGGTGATGTCTTTGGTGCTGAAGCTGGCCCAGGCCGCCAGGGTGAAGACGAGCAGGTAGCTGAGCTGAACGACCAGCCCACGCTGCACGTCTCGCCACAGGATCGGGTCGCGGAAGAGGTCGACGAAGGCCAGCCAATAGCGGGTTGGGAGGTAGGGATGGAGGGCCGTGGCCGCATCGAGACCGAGCAAAACGGTCGACGCAATCAGCACACCGACCGTTCCCAACGCGGCCCCGATCGAGGATGTGGTGAGGGTTGACAGGAAGAGCGCGACGGCCGCCACGCCCAGCATCGAGACAACGACGTAGCCGAGCGCGAGTGCCGTACGCCAGGCCAGCGTCTCCTGGCTGAGTGTCGATCCGCTCAAGCTGACCGTGCCGGCGGCCGGAGCCTTGCCTAACAGCAGCCGTCCCTCGACGTACGACACCGCCGCCACCACGAGCACCGCGAGCAGGACAAACGCGACGACGGTCGTGAGCTTGGCCAGCAGCAAGTGGGTACGGCTGACCGGTCGCACCAGGAGGTAGCGCAACGTCCCGGTCTGGCTCTCACCGGCGATCGCGTCGCCGCCAAGAACCGCCACCGCTATCGGCAGGAAGAGAGGGAGTACCACGCCCAGCGCGGCCAGCGGAAACAGCGTGCCGTCACTCAGCACGGCTGAGAGGAACGGTGGACCGGTACCAGGACGGGGACCGAGCTCGGTCACCGCAAGGAGGACGGCGACCAGCGTGGGCAGGGCGAGCAGCATTCCGATGATCAGCCACGTCCGCGGGCGCCGCATCATCTTGATCAACTCAACGGCAATCATCCGGCTCGGGCTCCCGCCTCAAGCACGACCCGCTCGAGATCGCGACGGTGAAAACCGACCTCGACCACTCGTATGCCATGGCCGACCAGATGAGCGTTCAATCCGGCCGGGTCGTCGGAGCGGACCAGCAATCGCTCACCCTCCACGAGGACAACGGCATCGCCCAACACCGACGCGCAGCGGAACGCATCCGGCGTGCGTACGGCGACCAGTCCGGTGGGGCGCAGCAGGACATCTAGCTGCTCTTGCAACACCAGCCGGCCGCGGTCGAGTACGCCAACGCGGGTACACATCTGCTCGACCTCCGCAAGAAGATGGCTGGAGAGCAAGACCGTGGTCCCGCGTCGGTTGAGGTCGAGCAGGAGCTGCCGAATCTCCTGAATGCCCTGCGGGTCCAAACCGTTGGTGGGCTCGTCCAGCACGAGAAACTGTGGTTGGCGCATCAACGCGGCCGCCAGCCCCTGTCGCTGACGCATGCCGAGGGAGTAAGCGCGCGTGGGCCGGCGGTCACCGGG
>DATFOP010000434.1:0-2429 GCA_035265505.1 Propionibacteriaceae bacterium
CACGGAGGGCGTCCCACCGCAGATCTACGAGAACCAGATCGCGTCCGGCTTCACGCACTTCCAGCAGTCCGGCACCGGGGCCATCCGGAAGTACTACAACTACTTCCGAGTAACGCCGATGCTCGAACCGCTCGACGCCCTCGGCACCACGTGGGACCTGCTCGACGAGCACGCCGAGCCCGGCTACTACCGTGCGAAGCTGAGCTCCGGCATCACCTGTGAACTCACGGTGGGCCCGAAGAGCGCAGTCCACCGGTACACCTTTCCTGAGCATGCCGACGCGCGAGTAGTCGTCGACTTCTCCATGGGTGGCCTGATCATTCCGTACGGCTCCACGGTGCCGTTGCGCGCCCACTTGCAGTTGCTGGGACCCGGCGTCGCGCAGGCCGAGACGGTGGTCGAGGGGGCGCCCTTGGCCACGCACCTCGAGTGCGAGCCAGGCGACTGGCGCCAGTTGTTGTGGTACGACCGCCGATTGATGCACGGCGGCACCCGACTTGATCTTGATCGGATCCGCCAAACCACGCTTCGGCCGTTCGGCTTGATGTGGAGAGGCCGCTCGGCACCGGGTCAGGTGCTGGAGCTTCGGTTCGGTTTCTCCCTGCGTGGAGTTGAGCAGGCTCAGCAGAACCTGGTCGCCGATTGCCCACCGGGCCATGCCTCGTTCAAGGCCCGCCGCCACAAGACGTCCGCCGCCTGGAAGGCCCACCTCGGCAAGGTCGAGATCGAGACGCAGAACCCCACCCGGCAGACAGTGTTCGCCACGGCGCTCTACCACTCCTTGATCAAGCCATGCTTCGCCCCGGACGAGAGCCCGTTCTGGCCAACCACCGGGCCCTTTGTCTTCGACATCTGCACGATGTGGGACATCTATCGCACGCAGCTGCCGCTGATCACCGCCTTGTTCCCCGATCGGGCAGTCGAGCTGGCCAACGCGCTGCTCTCCATCTGTGAGGAGGAGGGCAACCTGCCGATCGGCTACCGGATGGCCAAGGGCGCCGACCGGTTCTTCCACCAGGGAAGCGCCCTCGCCCACACGTTACTGGCGGACCTCTGCCAGCTGAACGTCTCCGACATCGACTGGGATTGGGCGCTGTGTCACATGGATGCGGACTTGCGACGCCAGTACGGAGAGCAGTTCCTGCGGCGAGGCATGGTGCACCCCATCACCCACACCTTGGACCTCGCGTTCGGTTGCCTATGCACCGCGATCGTGGCTCGCCGCGTCGGCGACGGTCAGCTCGGCGCTCAGCTTGACCGCCTGGCTGACCAGTGGAGCAGGGCCTTTGACCCGGACACCGGCTTGCTACTCGATTCGTCGTACTACGAGGGCGGCAGATGGAACTATTCCTTCCGTTTGCTGCCCGACATGGCCTCCCGTATCCGGCTGGCGGGCGGTGAGGAGCGGTTCATGCAGATGCTCGACTCGTTCTTCGGATACGGGGCCGAGCCCGTGCAGCAGCTGGGCGAGCGACCCAGCGTTGACGAACTCACCGACGGCTTCGCGCTCGATCGCTTTCAGGGCCTCAACAACGAGCCGGATATGGAAGCTCCCTGGTGCTATCACTACCTGGGTCGTCCCGACCGTACGGCCGAAGTCGTCCATGCCGCGGTGAACAACCAGTTCGGCCTTGGTCGTGGTGGTCTGCCGGGTAATGACGACTCGGGGGGCTTGAGTTCCTGGTACGTGTGGGCGTCCCTCGGCTTGTTTCCGGTCGCAGGCCAGAGCGTGTACCTGTTGAACGCTCCATCGGTCCGTTCGGCACGTCTAGTCCTGGACAAGACCGAACTGGCGTTGGAGAGCAGCGGCTTCATCGAGCCCGAACCGGGCGGCCCCGTGCAGTACGTGCAGTCTGTGACGTTCAACGGTGAACCGCTGGATCGGGCATGGCTTCCGGCGTCGGACGTACACCGCGGCGGTCAGCTGCACTTTAAGCTCGGGCACGATTCTTCTGGCTGGGGCCGCTCGAACCGGCCACCATCGATCTCTGCACGTGAGGAGCCTGGATGACCGATCAGCGGCGACTGGTCCTGGTGGTCCGCGCCGACCCCGTTATTTGCGGTCACTCAGGGGAGGCCCGTAACCTCGCCGAGGCCGCGCTGTCCCGTGGCTTTACCCAGGTCCGTATCGTCACCTGGCCGCTCGACATGCTGAGCCGATCGGGCCTGCCGCTCAAGCCGCTCGACGGGGTGCTGCCATACAGCGACGGCATCGAGGTCGAGCGACCTGAACCGGTCGGTGACTACAAGGTGCCGGATGGTCGCTTTCTGGCCGGGCTCACCGGACGACTGGTCGAGCTCTTCACCGACGGGGTGCCCACCGTCTGCATGTCGCTCTATCTGAGCCCGCATGCGACCGCCGTGGCGGAGGCCTTGCGGGTGGCCCGCAGCACCGGTCTGCCGGTTGCGGTGTCCACTATCGCCGAGGC
>DATFOP010000435.1:0-7664 GCA_035265505.1 Propionibacteriaceae bacterium
GGCGAGGGCGGCGAAGGCGGGCAGGTGGCCCTGCGGATGAGCACCTGGGGCAACGACAGCCGGCTGAAGCTGACCGAGGAAGCGGTCACCGCGTTCGAGCAGGCCAATCCCGGCATCACGGTCCAGGTGGAGAACAGCGAGTTCAGTAGCTACTGGGACAAGCTGGCGACCCAGACTGCGGGCAACAACGCGCCCGACGTCATCCAGATGGACGAGTCCTACATCGCGGCTTACGGCGGCCGCGCTGCGCTGCTCGACCTGGGCACCCAGTCATCCGTGCTCGACCTCTCGGCGATGGACGCCAAGGTGCTCGACACCGGCAAAGTCAACGACACCCTGGTCGGTGCGCCTGTCGGTGTCGCGCTCTTCTCCGTCGGGGTCAACCCGGAGCTGCTGCAAAAGGCCGGCCTGAAGATTCCGGACGACAAGACGTGGACCTGGGACGATCTCGCCACCATGGCCTCGACCGTCACCCAGAAGTTGAGCTCAGACGGCGTCGTCGGAATGGACTTCTTCGGCCTCAGCGCCGCGGAGATCGGTGTCTGGGCACGCCAGCACGACCAGGAGGTATTCCCCCTCGAGGGCCAGACCGCAGTCACCGAGGAGACTCTGGTGAGCTACTTCGAGTTCGCCAAGAAGATGGTGGGGATGAAGGCGACCCCTCCAGCTGGCGGCCAGTCCGAGGACGTCACCACGGCGTTGGACCAAAGCAGGTTCGCCACGAACAAGGCCGCGTTCCACCTGCAGTTCCACACCCAGATCGCAGCGTTTGTCGCCGCCAGTGGGAGCGATCTGAAGTTGTTGAGGCTGCCCGCGCAGAAGTCGGGTGAATCCGCGCGGATGGTCAACAAGGCGTCGATGTACTGGTCGATCGCGGCCCGCGGCGAGCACACGGAGGAAGCGGCCAAGCTGGTCAGTTTCTTGATGACAGACCCTGCGGCGGTCAAAATCCTCAAGGTCGAGCGGGGTGTACCAGCCATCGCGGAGGTCCAGTCCGTAATCGAGCCGGAGCTCGATGCGACCGGCAAGATGTCGTTGACGTTCGCTCAGGATCTGCAGGACGAGGTGGTTCCACCGCCGCAGGTGACGCCACAGAACGCATCGGGGTACGGCGGCGAGGTGACGCGGATCGGCACAGACGTGCTGTTCGACCGGAAGAGTCCGGCCGACGCCGCGCAGGATTTGCTGGCGGTGATCAAGGAAAGCAGCGGCTGAGTCAGTCCTGCAGCAGCAAGGTCGTGCCGCCGCTGTCCTGATCTCCAGATACAGCCAAGGAACTCCCGTGAAGATCATCGATGCCCGGGTGGTGGTCACTTCACCCGGCCGCAACTACGTCACCCTGGTAATCGAGGCTGAGGACGGCGTGATCGGCCTCGGCGACGCGACCCTCAACGGCCGGGAGCTCGCCGTCGCCTCCTATCTGCGAGATCACGTCTGCCCATTGCTCGTTGGCCGCGATGCGCGCAGGATCGAGGACACCTGGCAGTACCTTTACCGAGGCGCCTATTGGCGGCGCGGACCGGTGACTATGACCGCAATCGCGGCGGTCGACGTCGCGCTGTGGGACATCAAGGGCAAGATCGCAGGGCTTCCCGTATACGAGTTGCTCGGGGGTGCGGCCCGCGACGGCGTCATGGTCTACTGCCACGCCAGCGGGTCGACACTGGACGAGCTGAGCTCGGACTTCCAGCAACATGTGGACCAGGGGTACCTCGCGATCCGGGCGCAAGCAGCCATCCCTGGGCTGATCAAGACCTACGGCATCGCGCCGACTGATGGTCAGATCTACGAGCCGGCCAGCGGCAACGTCCCGCAGCAGGACATTTGGGAAACCAGCGTGTACCTCGACTTCGCGCCGCAGGTGATGGCCCACCTCCGCAGTGAGTTCGGCTACGCCGTCCACCTGTTGCACGATGTCCACCACCGCCTGACCCCGATTGAGGCCGGCCGCCTCGGCGCAGCACTGGAGCCGTACCGGATGTTCTGGATCGAGGATCCGACTCCGGCGGAGGACCAGTCTGCGTTCCGGCTCATCCGGCAGCACACCACGACGCCGATTGCGGTCGGCGAGGTGTTCAACAGCATCTGGGACTGTCAACAGTTGATAACCGAGCGGCTGATCGACTACATCCGCACCTCGGTGTCCCACGCGGGCGGCATCACCCATCTGCGCCGAATCTTCACCTTGGCCGACCTGTACGGGGTCCGCTCAGGCTCGCACGGTGCGGGCGACCTCTCGCCGATCGCCATGGCCGCCGCGCTGCACGTCGACCTCAGCATCCCGAATTTCGGCATCCAGGAGTACATGGGTCACCGTGACCCGGCTGGCGATGTTTTCTCCACCAGCTACGCCTTCCGCGACGGGTACATGCACCCCGGTGATGAGCCCGGGTTAGGCGTGAGCTTCCATGAGCAGGCCGCCGCCAAGTTCCCGTACGAACCCAAGTATCTGCCGGTCAATCGTCGTCGTGACGGGTCGATGCACGACTGGTGAGCACACGGTACGGGCACCTGTGGGCGTGAGACCACGACACCTCGCGTCGTAGCACGGCCGGTCGCCGATAATGGAGCTTCACGCTGACGGTAGAGGCTCGAGCATGATCACCGGGATTCGACGGGGTGCAGCACGGCGGTGGTACTGCTCCCACCATGGATACGCCTCAAGGCTGCGGGCGATACGAAGCTGCCGCTCCTCACCCTTCAGCTCGCGAGCCTGCATGTGGACCGTAGATCCTTCCCAGCTGACCACCACTTCCGGATGTGCGAGCAGGTTGTGGTACCAGCCGGGGTTGTTGCTCCGGGCGAAGTTGGAAGCGATCAGCACGAGCCGGTCGCCGTCCGGCAGACCCAAAACCGGGTGCGTACGCGGCTGGCCGGTGCGAGCACCAATGGTCGTCAACATCACGATCGGCAGCCCCGAAACCCAAGCTGAAAACGTGGTGTGCCCGCGGCTTAGCCGGTAGAAACCGCGGTCGAATCGAGGTAGCGCCCGCGCCGGCACCAACGACATGGGCACGACAGCGGCAGCCTTCTGGACGAGCCGACGCAGTGGGCCGCGCCTCCGCTCAAAGTTGATCATGCTGTCTCGGCTGTAAGCGACCACGACGCTCCTGCGCGCGCGATCAGTGGCTCCCACTAAGTACAGCAGCAAAGTACAGCAACGTCGTCGCCGGCCCGTGATGCATCAGCGAGCTTCGGATTCATCCATCGCGCCTGAACCATGCCCAGTGCCCGCTTCCGTCCACGACGTGCTGCAGCAGGATAGGGATATGCGATATGTCGAGCTGCGCCGGCACACCGACAATGACGGCGACCATCTGAGCGAGCGGGGCGTTGCGGACGCTGAGGGCATCGGCCGGACCGGACTGCATCCGCCGTACGCAATGTTCATCTCCACCGGTGCCGAGCGCGCCAGCGAGATGCTCAGCATTCTGCGCCGAGCGGCCGGTCAGGACGAGATTCCGATCACCACCGAGACAGGGCTTCGCTCAGTGGTCGAGGATCGGTGGCGGGAAGCGGCAAAGGCCGCCGGCAAGGGAGCTTCACTCGAGGAGATCCGGTCGGTCGATCCTGATCTTGTCGAGAAGGAGTCTCAGTTGCTCGGCGCGGCGCTGCAGCGGGTGGTCGAGGGACTGCCGGACGATGGCCGGGCCCTCGTTGTCGGCCACAGTCCGACGAACGAGGCGGCGGTCTGCGGGTTGACCAATCAGGTCATCGCCCCGCTGGGTAAGGGAGAGGGAGTACTGGTCGTCGAAGACGCCGGACGCTACGAGGTGCACCGGCTTTAGCGGCCGCGCATGTACGAAGATCACATCGAGATCGCCTGCGACGAGTCCGGCTTCTCCGGCGGAAACCTGGTCGGCCGCGCAGCCAGCCCGGTCTTTGCCCACGCCAGCATTCGTATCGAGGCCGCGACGGCCGCCGAATTGTTGCAGCATCTCCGGCGGGAAATCGGCGCCCGCGGCACCGGCGAGTACAAGTCGCCCGAAATCTTGCGGCCCCGCCGGCGACCAGTTTTGTTGTGGCTGCTTGGATCCAGCAGTCCCGTCAATGGCAATGCGTACGTGCACCTCACCGACACGCGATTCTTCGTCCTTGCCCGCCTGGTCGACGTACTCCTTGGCCTGCAGCCGGTGTCCGGCATCGCCAGCCCTGGGCGCATTCGGCGCAACCAGGAAAGGTCGCGCGCCCTTTACAGGTGGGGTGAGGAGAGCTACGGAACCCCTCGGTGGCAGGAGTTTCTCACGTTGTCCGCGAATCTCTTTCGGACTAACAATCGTTGGCTGCCGAAGAAGCCCGTGGAGACCTTCTACGCGGCAGTCGACAGTATGGCCGTGGAAAGCGCCGCCGCCGACGTCAAGGAGGTGATGGGTCTACTGCGGTCGACCCGGCCCGTCGCCGAAGCCACAAGGGCCTTGTACCTGGAGAACCCCAAATTGACTCCGCTGATGGAACCGCTGCTCCCGGCACTGAACCACGCTGTGCACCACTGGGGCTCCTACGCCCAGACGCTCTCCGTCATACACGACGAACAATCCGCGTTGACGCCGGAACGCATTGCCGATATCGCAACCGTCTACGCCACCAGTCGGCCTGGACGCCAGTTGACCGACGTTCGGCTCGTCGACTCCAGTCGGGAACCTCGCGTGCAGATCGCCGACTTCGTAGCCGGGATCGCCCGCCGGCTTGCCAGCGACCAGCTCAGAGGTCGTGCCGACACGGAGGTCAGAGACCTGTTGAACCCGTTCATTGATCATGGGTCGGTCTGGGTCGACCAATCAGAATCCTGAATCCGAGCCGCCGCGGAAGGCTCTCGGAGCCCGGCGATGATCCGCTGAGTCTGACTCAGATACGTGGTGCATCCGTCGCAGCCGGCAAGATGCTCCTCAAATCGTGCTCGCATCTCTGCCGAGAGCGCATCGTCGAGGTAGTCGGCCACCAGTTCCACGAGTTGCTTGCAGGCTAGCTCCTGCGCCGCCTGTGCAACTTCCACCGCCTCCTCCTTCGGCGTCGCAGCCACCTCGACCGGCGCCACACCGCGGCTGGCCCGTACGCCGACAACAAGCAGCGTCCCGACGACCACGACGGCGCCGGCCAGCATGAATCCGGACCTGTAGACGCCGTTCTCCCGCGCTACCCAGCCAAACACCAGCGAAAAGGGCAGGAACAACACCCACGTCAGTGTCCCGCCGCCCGAGGACACACCGGCCCGGATCGCGGATGGCACCGCGTCGTGCAATAGCCGGCTGGCATGGATTCCGATGATCGCCAAGGCCAGCGCGAGCACAACCTGAGCCACCATGAGGACCGCCAGCGAGCGGGTCCAGCTCAGCAACAGCGCCCCGACCAACGACAAGATGATCAATATCGCGAGCAGCAGTCTGCGCTCGAGGTTGAGCTTGCCGATCAGCAGCCCGCCGACGCCAAGGGTTGACACCAGCGCTGCCCAGTAGGGGCCGTAGAGCACCGCCGGGGCGGCCAGCGCCACCAGCCAAAGCGGACCGAACTCGAAGACGGCCTGGGAAAGCAGTCCGGTGGTTGCCACCAGCAGCAAGACGCGGAGCACGATCCGTGAAGTGATCATGGTCCGGAACGTGAGAGCGACGTGGCTGCGTAAGCTCACCCGCTCGGCGGCCTGGTGCAGCCGCGGCTCCTTGAAGCGCAGGAACCCGATGACCGCAAGCCCGACCAGCGGGATGGTGGCGAAGTAGGTGAAGCGTTCGGAGGTGTACTGCGCGAGAACGCCACCGGCCAGCGCACTGAGCACGAACGCAGCGCTTTCCACGGCACGAGTCCGGCCGATCCACTTCTCGTAGAGCTCACTCGAGCCGGTCTCCTCGACCACCGTGTCGTAGACAATGCTGTCGACAGTTCCCGAACTGAACGCGAAGTAGAAGCCGAGGACCATCGCCGCAATCACGTAGGTGATCACGTTGTTGCTCAGGCCGCCGATCAAGGAGCTGGCCATCAGCGCCACGCAGGCGAGGACCAATACCCACCTGCGGCTCCAACGATCAGCCAGGATTCCCGAGGGCACTTCCAGCAACGGCACCACGGCGGCGTACCCGGCGGCCATCGCACCCACCGACGCAGGGTCGAACCCGATGTCGGTCATGAACAGCTTCTCGATGGGAACCCACAAGATCAGCCCTTGCAACGCCAGGCCGATCTGCAGCGGCAGCAGCCGCCGGGTCAGCGTACGAGGCCCCGTCGCGACCGCCGCGCTCATGATCGGCGACTGTCTCGCTCGAACGCGCGGCCAAGGTGCTCACGAAGCAGCTCGCGTGCCCGGTTCAGCACATCGCGCTGCTGTTCTGCGCTGAGCCCGGTCGCAGCCGAGACTTCGGCCGGCGAGCGGCCTTCGATGTCCCGCAAGGTCACGACCCGGCGCCAGGGATCGGGCAGCGCAGCCAGGGCGGCCTTGAGTGCGCCAGCGTGCACGCCGTGGCCAGCAGGCCAGGGGCGCGGGAACTCCTTCCAATGATCGGGGTACGGCTCACCCTCCCTCTGGAAGCGGTCGGCATCCACAGTCGTTGCGGGCGGGAACCACCGACTCCACCACGCAAATCGGTTCCCTCGTGCCCGGCCTCGGGCGGCAAGGTTAGTGATCATCCGTGCAATCGAGATCTTCATCAGGCCGCCGCCAGGAATTCCGTGGTCGCCAGGATCGAGAGTTTCGGTATCTCACGCGTCATCCGTTTTTGCTGTAGCGCGTAAGCACGATCAGCCAGCGTGATGCGCTCCGTGCAGGCAAGCTTTCTCATGTCCATACCTCCGTTCTCAGCTCAGCCCGCTCGTAAACACGGACCGAGGCCGGCCCGCGAACTCATCGCATTCCAGACCACTCATCTCGTCGTCATCCGCGAGGTGCGGGGCGCTTTCAGGAGCCCTGCCGTTGGCGGTACTGCACCAGCCACCTTGAGTAGTCCGGCAAGTCGATGGCTTCTGTGCGGTCCTTTGCGACCTTGAGCATCATGTTCTTGACCGGGCGTTGGTTGAGCCAGGTGTTGCGCAGCCAGATTGTGGCCGCACGGCGAGGTACCAGGAAGCGGCCGGTGCCGTTGCCGGTGTCTTGACACCGGCGGACAAAGTCCCGCAGCAGCCGCTGGTAGCTCGTGAAGGCGAGGTGGTGGTCGCCGCCTGCTGCGGCCAGTTCTCCGGCGAGGACGTACGCACCCACGACGGCGGCGCCGTTGCCCATGCCTCCGATAGTCGCACCCCAGGCGGCGTCGCCGAGCAGGGCGATGCGACCACGGGCCCACGGTTCGATGTCGACCCGGCAGATGGCGTCGACATACAGCTCCGGAGCGCTTCCCAGGGCGGCCAACAGCTGGGATGCCTGCCAACCCATTCCGGCGAACACCTCGCCTAGGAGCTGTTCGTGAGCGGTGCGGTCCCGCCGCTCGTAGTGGCGCGCCGGGGATGCGAACGCGGCGAAGGCGGTGGCCTTGGCTGGATCGCGGTGATCCCCGCAGATGCTGACCATCCTGCCGGGCTCGTTGTATTGCAGGCTGTCGCGGCCTAGACCGAGGTGGTTAGGCACGTCCCAGGCGGCGACGTAGTAGCCCTGGTGGGTGACGTAGCGCTCCTCCGGCCCGAAGGTAAGTCGGCGCACGGCCGAGTGAACGCCGTCAGCCCCGATCACCAGGTCAAACCGGCGGCGT
>DATFOP010000436.1:0-5178 GCA_035265505.1 Propionibacteriaceae bacterium
TCCGTAAGTGGCAATGATGGCCAAGGCCAGACCCGGGCCAAGTCGAAGATAAGGGGAACGTTGGTCCTAGGTGCCCCTCTCCTGGGATTCGGCGGGTGGCGGGCGACGTCGGGTGTTGTCGAGCAGCGCCCTTCTTCGCCATCGCTCTACCGGACGCCATGGTGGGCGTCGCCTGGCCCTTCATGCGCGTCTCGTTCAACCAACCCCTCGCCGCGATGACCGTGGTCCTGCCGTTCGGGGTGGCGGCAAGCGTGGTTGCGGCCAGCAGCTGGACGTGGGCCGCGGCCCGGATCGGTCTCGGTCGGCTGCTGATTCGCTGATGGCGAATGCGGGGACCGGTCGGCAGAATGCGGTTGTGGCTGGAGCTGGCACTGCCTTGACGCAGCAGGCGCTGCTCGTAGCCAGGAAGGAGCTTGACGCCCTACCCGACGATGACTGGATGCCGAGCGCTCGGGGCGCGGTGAGCCACGTTATCGGGCTCCGGTCATTGAGCAACAGCCTTGTGATGAAGCTCTTTACGGCCGACGGCTCGCGTAGCCATAGCGAGCGCGAACGGCGGGCGCTCGCACTTGTCGGCGACTATGCCGGGGTCCCGCTTCCTCGGCTGGTCACCTACGGCGAGATACCGGCGCCGAGGCCGGTTCCGTATCTGATCATGACCCGGCTCCCGGGGGTGCGCTGGGCCGATCGACGCCCACGGCTCACGGCGGCCGAATCGCTTATGTTGCACCGGCGGGCAGGCTCGCTGCTCCGCCAGTTCCATCGAGAATCCCAACGCCACGGCCCGCGCCCCTTCGGCGGCTTGCTGAACAACGACCCGAACTGGCCATCCCTGGATGAGGCCGTCATGGAGCGACGGGAGCAACTTGCTCGGCGGTACCGCGACCACGGTGGATCTGCTGAACTCATCGGCCAAGTCGAGCGCTTCTTTACCCGCCGCCAGCACGCGCTCAACAGCTGCCAAAGGACCGTGTTATGTCACAACGACTTCATCGACGGGAACCTTCTGGTCACGGCCGCCGGTGACCCAGTCATCACTGGTGTCATCGACTTTGAACGCGCATCCTTCGACGATCCGATGGCTGATCTCGCCCAAACGCTCCGCAATGCCACCTTCCATCAGCCAATCGGCGCCGAGGAGCTAGCAGCGGCGTACGGGGTCGACGGAGCTGACCAAGAGCGCCTCGCGATTCATGACCTACTCCACACTCTCGCCGAACGGGTGTGGATCAGCACCGACCGGCCGACCGGTTGGCGAAGTTCAGTCCGGCAGCTTGACGCCCACCTCCACTGCGTAAGCCAAAGGGCCTGAGGCGATCACTTCTTCTGCGGCGGCAGCCCAAGCGGGAAGGTGGAAGTGGTCCGCCGCCCCCGGGCGACGCTCCGCCGAGAGAGCATGAGGAGGATGGATCACATGACAACCCACAAGGTGGTGAAGCACGACGAGTGGCTCAAGGCACGGAAGAGGCACCTGGCGAAGGAGAAGGAGTTCACCCGGCTGCGCGATCAGCTGAGCCGAGAGCGGCGCGAACTGCCCTGGGAGCTCGTCGAGAAGCACTACACCTTCGAGGGCGAGCACGGGAGGCAGACACTCAGTGACCTCTTCGAGGGACGCGGCCAACTGGTCATCTATCACGCGATGTTCAACCCCGACACCGCCGGGCCACATACGACCTGGACTGCGGACGCGCCCTGCTTCGTCTGTTCGTTCTGGATGGACAACGTCAACGGCATTACCATCCACCTGAACCACCGGGACATCACAATGGCCGCAATCTCACGGGCTCCCTACCCGAAGCTTGCCGCATACAAGAAACGGATGGGCTGGGGGTTCCCGTGGCTGTCATCGCTGGAAAGCGACTTCAACTTCGACTATCGAGTCTCATTTCCCGATGAGACCCAGGAGATCGACTACAACTACCGGCTGCGCCCGTGGGAATCGACCGAGGCACCCGGCATCAGCGTGTTCGTGAAGGACGGTGGTCAGATCTACCACACGTACTCCACCTATGAGCGTGGACTCGACATGCTGAACGTCGCCTACCACTACATGGATCTCGTGCCGAAGGGTCGCGATGAGGGCGACGGAGCCGCGACGTCGTGGGTTCGCCGTCGCGACGAGTATCAAGACTGATGTACGGCGGCCGACTCCTTCCAGCGATCGGACTGGTCAGACAAGCGAGGCCGGGCGGATTCTGTCCAGCGTGCCGGGTGCTGACGAAGGCCCTTGACGCCAGACAGGAGCTCGCCAAGCCCATGGCGGCCGCGCTGGTCGTCCTCGCTGTCGCGGGGATCGCCTGGGCGGCCATGATTCACCATTCGCGCTCCATGGCGGGAATGGAGGGAATGAACATGGGCCTCGGTCCGATCGAGTCCTTCGCCGCGACGTGGATGGTGATGATGGCAGCGATGATGTTGCCCTCCGCAATCCCAGTGGTCCTCGAGTTCGCGCGAACGGCGGAACGGCGAAAGCGATGGCAGGTCGCTACTGGAGTGCTTGCCGCCACGTACCTCGGCGTGTGGCTGATCTTCGGCGTGGTGTGCTACGCGATCTACACCGCGGCGAGAATGCCCTGGCCAAATCAGGCGGTGGCGGTTGGACTGGCGCTGGCTCTGGCCGGCGTCTACTCTGTCAGCCCGATCAAACGAGCTAGCCAGGCGAGGTGCCGCGAGCTGTGCGCGCTGCACGGCCCGCTTCCCTTCAACCTGATGCGGAACGCTGCTGTGGTTGGCGCGCGGTATGGCCTCAGCTGCCTTGGGTGCAACGCCGCGCTCATGGTGGCCATGGTGCTTCTCGGGATGTCCAGTCTCTGGTGGGCGGTGATCGTGGCCATCGTCGTGCTCGTCTACAAATTCGCGCCTCCCCTACGAATGCGATATGAGCTGGTCGGCTCGGCGGCACTGGTGGCTCTCGGCGTCGCCTACGTCACGATGGCTTGAGAACAGGCCCCGCCCATGCACAGGATCTTCGCCACGACCTGGACGCACTCGTCGAGCAGATCACCAACAGAGCTTCGAGCCGGCTGAGCGTGACACCTTCTCCAGCGGGATAAGGAAGACGAGCTACCGCGATCCCGGACGGCTGAGACTCACGGGTGGCGTTGTTGCATGTCGTACCGTAACCAGACCGCACCGTCGTTCAGCCGGTCGACTTCGCGCAGCGCGAGGGGTAGACCGACGGCGGACAACGCGTGCGGGAGCGTCACGAAGGACTGGCCCCGTGGGTTTGCCGCCAGGCTCGGATTGACGATCACCGCCACCTCATCCGCCAAACCGGCTGCGAGCAGGGCTCCATTCAAACGGCCGCCGCAGTCGGTGCGGATCGATTGCACACCGTAGCGGGCGTGCAGCACCTCTAGGGCAGCCGCCAAATCGACCTGATCCTCACCGGCGGTCAGGTGGGTGATGCCACGACGATTCAGATACTCCAGATAGTCCCCTGGGGTGGCATGGGAAGTCAGCACCACGATGGCGCCGTACCAGGGCTGCGCCAGAGCGTGAACCCAGTTGCGCACCCTTCCGCGACTATCCGGGACTACGAGTAGAGGCCGCGGTTCGTAGACGAGGTCTTCGAAGCCCGGGACGACGGGCAAGCGCTCGGGAGTCGGCACCCTTCGCATCCGCTGGTCTGCAGGTTCCGCCGGCCCGAAAGCCTGCGCGGTCACGCTGCCCATGAGGATTGCATCGCTGCGCCACCGGAACCCCAGCCGGTAGTAGCGACCAACGTCCTGATCAAATCCCTCGATCCGCCCGTCAAGGCTGATCTCGTTGTAGATCGTCACACGCGGACGCGTCATGACCGGTGAGCGTACGGACACAGTCCGACGAATGAGTCTCCGGACTGTTCCGATGAACGTTCTATGAGCGCAACGGTGGAAGGAAGCTTGCCCCGGTAGCGGTGGAGATGAGACCAGCTGGGTCAGATATCGAAGACGATGATCCGCTGGGCGGACGCGCCGATCGCGTCGGCGACCGGGCGGTGACTCGGGTCGTTGAGATAGGCGTCACGGGCCTGCGCGGTAGCGAAGGTGACGACGAAGCCATAGTCGTAGCCGTCCTCCAGCCCTTCGGGGCTCGAGGAGTGCCCCTCGACCACGGCAAGCACGCCGGGGATCGTGCCGACGAAGCCCCGAATGGCCGGCCGGACGAGCTCCTCGGCCTGGATCTCCTTCCCGCTCTTCCAGGACACCAGGACAACATGGCTGATCGAGGTCACCACACCGAGGCTACGGCTTCGCTCCGGCGTCATCCTGAGGCGGAGGTTGGTGCCGCTGAGCAGATTCGCCCTCATGTAGGTCGGCCACCTGCAAGAGGCCGCCATCGGCTTGCCAATATGTGACTAGTGACAGAGCGAAGCCCGATCATGGAGGAGAGCTGGTGCAGAGGTACGTGGTGTTCTACGAGTCCGCCGACGACGTTATGTCCAAGGCGCCGCCGGTCTGTCCGCGGCACCTGGCTCGGCTCAAGGAGTACCGCGACCGCGGTGACCTCCTGCTGGTCGGCACGTTCGGCGACCCGCAGGCCGAGGGTTCGATGGCGGTGTTCGGATCCCGGGAAGCCGCCGAGGAGTTCGTCCGCGATGACCCGTTCGTCAACGAGGCGTGGTCAAGACTTGGACGCTGCGGGAGTGGGACGAGGTCGCAAGCGAGATCTGAGCGGGTTCTGATCTCGGCTCCATAGTCGTCTACCCGCCGACCTCAGTGAGGCCACGTGTCACGCCGGGCGTCTCCACTCAACCGTTTGCCGGGGGCGACGTCTCAAGGACACCATGTAAGGATGGCCGCGCCAGGTCGGTTCCGCAGAGGGGTTGTGCTCGGGCTTGTCACCGTGTGCCTTGTGGGATTGGCGGTCGGCATGTTGACGGCGCTGCAGCGACAGCTGATCTATTTCCCGGACTCGACATCGGTCCCGCCTGCCGGCGACGTTATCGAGGGGGCTCGCGACGTCACTTTGCGCACGTCGGACGGACTTGCATTGGGTGCGTGGTTCGTGCCCCCGAGATCAGTTTCGGACATGCACATGGCCGTGCTCGTCGCCCCCGGGAACGGCGGCAACCGGTTGGGTCGGCACGGTCTGGCGACCGAGTTGAGCCGGCGAGGGCTCGCCGTGGTCCTGATGGACTACCGCGGCTACGGGGGAAACCCGGGCAGCCCGAGCGAGGACGGGCTCGCCAAGGAC
>DATFOP010000437.1:0-12231 GCA_035265505.1 Propionibacteriaceae bacterium
CGCGGGAGTGCTCAACTCGGCCGATGTGCAGACCGCATCGGCCATCTGCCGCATCGGTCGCGAATCCGACGACCGGGTTGCGCTCGCCCTGGCGTTGACCGTGCGTGCGCTGCGGATGGGCTCGGTCTGTATCGACCTGGATACCGTGCACGCCCAGGTGCATGACGAGTCCGAGGCCCAGTTGGACGTCACGAAGCTGCCGTGGCCGCAACCCGAGGAATGGCGGCATGCAGTGACGGCCAGCGCCTTGGTCGCGACGGAACCGGATGAGCCGCCAAGCCGCCCCCTACGGCTCGCCCACGGCCTGCTGTATCTGGAGCGCTATTGGCAACATGAAGAACTGGTCCGGCGTGTGCTGCAGGAACGGTTCCGGGAGGCGCCGCCACAGGTCGACGAGGATCGCCTTGACAGCGCACTGCACCGCCTGTTTCCAAGAGCTGATGCGGTCAGCGATGACATTGATCGCCAGGCCTTGGCCGCAGCCGTAGCCGTCTTGACCCGCGTCACCGTCCTGGCCGGTGGCCCGGGGACCGGTAAGACCACCACGGTGGCCCGGCTGTTGGCACTGCTCAATGACCAGCCCGGTGTCCCGCCACGGATCGCGTTGGCTGCGCCGACCGGGAAGGCAGCGGCCCGACTGGCAGAAGCAGTCCGTATGGCCTCCGGCCAGCTGAGCCCGGACGACAAATCGCGGCTCGGGGACATATCCGCATCGACGCTGCACAGGCTGCTCGGCTGGGTACCGGAGAGCCGCGGGCGCTTCCGTCACCATGCGCACAACAGGCTCCCCCACGATCTCGTGGTCGTCGACGAGATGTCGATGGTGTCCCTGACAATGATGGCCCGACTGCTTGATGCCTTGCGACCCGAGGCTCGGCTCGTGATGGTTGGAGATCCCGACCAGCTGTCATCGGTCGAAGCTGGCGCGGTGCTCGCGGATATTGCTCGTGCTCCGGGCCAGCCGAGCGCCGATTTGGGCGGCCGGCTGGCGGCGTTGAGGCTCATCCCCCGCGACAGCAAGGGACCAGTCCATGGGGTGGTTGAGCTCACTCACACCTGGCGATTCGGGGGCGCGATCGACCAACTGGCGAAGGCCATCCGGGCTTCCGATCCCGACGCCGTCGTGGACGTGCTCCGCGCTGGGGAACCTGACGTTGTGTTTGCTGAGGTTGATGTGGAGCCGGCACGACCCGAGGGACTCGAGCCGCTCGCCGAACAGGTCCGCAGCGCGGGAGCTGCGACGAGAGAGGCTGCCAAGGCCGGCGACGTGCCGATTGCTCTCCGTGCGCTAGATCGTCATCGGCTGCTGTGCGCCCACCGGCGAGGGCCGTTCGGCGTCGCCCGATGGAGCAGTGAGGTCGAACGCTGGCTGTCTGAGGTTGAGCCGGGCTACGCCGACGATGGTGAGTGGTATCTGGGTCGTCCGCTGCTGGTGACCGACAACGACTACGAGCTCGGTTTGTTCAACGGTGACACCGGCGTGGTGGTCGACTCGCCGGACGGAGTCCGAGTGGCATTCGCCGGCGGCCCCCAGCCAACGCTGTTTGCGCCGGTTCGCCTCGATGCGGTCCAGACGGTCCACGCGATGACGGTGCACCGCGCTCAGGGCAGCCAGTTCGGTTGTGTGTCCTTCATCGTGCCGCCGCCCGATTCGCCATTACTCACTCGAGAGCTGCTGTATACCGCGGTGACGAGGGCGACGCAGCGGGTGCAGGTTTTCGGCAGTGAGGAAGCCATCCGACGCGCGGTGCTTCGTCCCGCCAACCGAGCCAGCGGGCTGCGATCTCGGCTCGGCTGATCCGATTAGGCTGGTCTCGTGACCAACTGGGCGATGGCCAGTGACCTCGACCGCGTCGATCACCATCGCAGGTCTGGAGAATGGGTGGCTGGTCTCTGGCGGGCCGAAGATGCCAAGCTCCTCAAACTCGATGGCCAGTCCCGGTTCACGACGAACGCGGGCGGCAGCAAGCTACGGATGACCAAGCCGTTTGTGGAATACGACAGCCAGCGCCATCGTCTTCTGGGCCTGCTCGACGCGGTGCCGATCTTTGCCGTCGAAACGTTGACCGAGGGCGAAGTGCACGACATGCGAGAGGTCGGTCATCAGCTCAGTGACAACGAGCGGGACATCGCCGCCACCGCCTCGGCCCTGACCTACTGGCATCGGCGGGAACCTCGCTGCGCTCGCTGCGGGGGCCCGACGGTCGTGATCAACGGCGGCTTCGCCCGGCATTGCGAATCGTGCGGTGAAGATCATTTTCCCCGGACGGATCCGGCCGTGATCGTCGGTGTGGTGGACTCTGCCGACCGGCTCTTGTTGGGCAGCCAGGCCTCGTGGGGTCCACGGGTGTCGGTGCTGGCCGGCTTCGTAGAGATCGGCGAGTCTCTCGAGCAGGCGATCCATCGCGAGATCGGTGAGGAAGTCGACATCGCGCTGGACGACATCCGCTACTTCGGGAGCCAGCCGTGGCCCTTTCCGCGTTCGGTGATGATCGGCTTTTTCGCCCGCGCCGCCACTACCGATATCTGCGTCGACGCTGAGGAGATCGCCTCCGCGGACTGGTTCACTCGGAAACAACTGGCCGAGAAGCTCGAGTCGGGTGAACTGGGGCTGCCAGGGCCAAGCTCCATCGCTCGCCGGATGATCCATGCCTGGTTGGACGGCGAAGCGCCTCTTTAGCCGATAGTTGATCCCGTCGGAGCCTGGCCAACGCGCCGAGCTTGACGAATCGCCGGGGTCGAGCGTGCCCAACCCCAGCACACGCTGGGCGTCGCTCCTTCGACAAGCTCAGGGTTCGTTGCCGCTCAGATCAGCGCTCCACCTCATGGCAGGTTGTCCGCCACCGGGCTGGAGGTACTTCCACACTCAGCCGAGGTTCCTCAGGATCCATTCAATAGCTGCTCGAGCTCGGAGCGGCCGGGAAGGCCTTCGGGACGGACGACACGATCCGACCGAACGTAATAGAAGATCGCGTCCACCGACTCGAGCGGGAGGCCGTGCATCTCGGCCCACGCCAGCCGGTAGATCGCCAATTGCCACGGGTCCGCGTCTTCAGCGCGGCTCGTCTTCCAATCCACGACCTGAAACCGGTATGCCTCTGGCGCTTCGTCGTCAAGTCGATACACGGCATCGATTCGCCCGCGGACCAGTCGACCGGGCACCAGAAGGGTGAAGGGCGCTTCGATGGCGTACGGCACCATCTGGCCGAAGCGACCGGCCAGAAATCGCTCACACATCTCACGCAACTCGACCTCATCATCAGTTCCTGCGTCGGCCCGGTCCGGCAGATCGTCGGGATCGACCAACGACTGCTGGCCGAGGGATCCGCTCGGTAATCGGGAACCGAAGTGCGCCTCCACCCAGGAATGGAATCGGGTACCGAACCGGGCGGCTCGCGACGGCGGTCGAGGCATGGGCCGGGCCAGCTGAGCAGTGAAAGCCTCTGGTTCGGCGTTCCATCGCAGTACAGCCGACGCTGAAAGGGTGCCCGGCAGCTCGACAGTTTGCTCGCCCGAGCGCGCATCCATGGCCTCAGCCAGTAGTCGCTCAAGATCGGCGTCCCAGCCGGCGATGATCGCCTCTTCATCGAGCAGCAGCGGGTGGCGGTCGACGCGTTCATATGAACCGGTGGTGGCATAGCGTTCGCGCGCCTCGCTCACCCGCTGCGCGGCTTCGATTCGCCGGCTCAATCCGTCTGGATCCAGCGGAGCAGGCCACGGCCGCGGCTCGACGGCAGCAACCAGTGGATTCTGTGGAGCCGGCGGGCCCGCCTCCGGACCCAGCCTGCCCTGTCCCCGAGCCTCGGTGATGATCGCTTGCAGGTATGTGGACGCATTTCGGGGTTTGAGCAGGTCCGGGCGCCACAAATGGCCGCTCCCCACCAGGACGCGCTTCGCGCGAGTGGCGCCGACGTAAGCAAGCCGATCTTCGGCCAGCATTTGCTGGTCGGCCAGCCGCTCCCGGTAGGCCGTCATCGCCGCGTAGGTCACCTCGGCCAGCTGTGGTACCGCGGCCGCGTCACCGCGAAGGTCGGCCGGCAGAGCAGCGGCGCTTGTCACCCAGTTGTCAGTGACGCGTTCGCTCGGGAAGATCCCCTTCATCAGAGCCGGCAGGAACACCAGGTCCCACTCGAGTCCCTTCGCCTTGTGGACCGTCAGTAGTTTGACCGCCTCCCGATCGGACGGCACCGCCTGCTCGAGGCCAGCGCCCTGATCGATTTCAGCCTGGAGATAAGCCAGCAGCCCGGCCAGTGAAGCATCGCCGTCGACGTCCGCGTAGCCGGCAACGGCATCCACAAAGGTTCCGAGCTGATCGCGACGCGAGTCGGTGGCATACTCCCGCGTGGCCATCAGCTCCACGTCAAGGTTCATGGTGGCGATCACTCGTCGAGTGAGATCCAGCACCGGCTCGTCACCGTGCCGCCGGAAGTACGACAGCTCTGCGGCGAAGCGGCTGAATCGATCGAGGGCGGCCGCGGAGTACGGGCGGTCCCCTGGGTTCTCCAAGGCGTCAAGCAGGCTTATCACGTCGGTGGGATCGACTTCGCCGACCGCCTCCTCGAGGGCGGCGACGATGCTCCCATCGGAGCGGGCCCCGGCGTGGCGGTCCTGTTCGCCGGGCTCGCGGGCGAGCTCACGTGCCCGGCTGCCGAGCATGGCGAGGTCGCGAGGTCCGATGCGCCAACGTGGACCGGTGAGCAGTCGCAGCACAGCGGCGTTAGCGGTGACATCGGAGATCAATCGCAAGGTGGCCGTCAGGTCCATGATCTCCGGCAGCAGCAGCAGGCCGCCCAGTCCTACGATCTCCACCGGTATATCTCGTGCGCTCAGCTCGCTGTAGATTGCCGGGATATCCGCGTTCCGCCGCATGAGCACCGCAATGTCCGCCCAGTGACCAACCGTCCCCGCCGCCTTGGCGGCGGCTATCTGGTCGGCGATCCAGCTGACCTCTTCCGGCCACGACTCGAAGGTTGCCGCCCGCACCTGGCCCGGACCCGCCTCGTCCGGCGCACGAAGCAGCCCCAAGCCCTCTCGGGAGTCTTCCCGGCCAAGCGGCATCAGACCACGCCCGCGAAGCGGCGCGCTGAGGGCGTTGGCCACGTCAAGGATGGTGTGACCGCTGCGCCGGTTGATTGTCAGTGCGAATCGAAAACACGGGCGGCCATCAGCACGACGGAAGTCATCAGCGAACTGCAGGATGTTGCTGGCCGCTGCACCCCGCCAGCCATAGATGGCCTGGAACGGGTCCCCCACCGCTGTCACTGGATGGCCTAGCCCACCAGCGACGGTCATGCCGGAGAAGAGGCCGCGCAGCATGATGGCTTGCGCCGCCGAGGTGTCCTGGTACTCATCCAGCAAGACCACGCGGAAGCTCGAGCGCAGCATCTCCGACACCTGTGGCACTTCGCTGGCAAGCTGAGCCGCGATCGCCATCTGGTCGGCGAACTCAACTAGGCCGAGGCGCTGTTTGAGCTGCTGATAATCCCGGACGAGGCTGGCCAACTCCAGCCTTTCCTGGGCCGCTACAGCGGCCTTCCGCACCTCGACGTAGACGTTGCCGCGGTTGTTCAGGGGGGCAGCTTCGCAGCCGAGGAGGAAGTCGCGAGCGTGACGATCCAGCTGCGAGGGGTCGACCAAGTGCTGCCGCAGGTCCGCGTCGAGCTTGAGCAGCCTTTCGGTCACCGTCGCCGGCCTCAGCCGGGAGATGAACTCGAATGGCCCGGCCGCCGCCTTCACAACGTGCGACGCCAGCCGGAACCGCGTCGCGCCGCTGATCAGCGTAGGGTCCGCCTCGAATCCCAACCGCAAGCCGTGCTCCGCGACCAGCCGTGCGGCAAATGCGTCATATGTCACCACCAACTGCTCGCCCGACTCGTCGATCCCATGATCGGCCACCACGCCGGCTCGCTGGAGTGCCGATCTGATCCGGGAGGAGAGTTCAGCCGCCGCCTTGCGAGTGAAGGTCAGGCCCAGCACCTCTTCGGGCCGTACAGCGCCCGAGCCGACCAGCCAGACGACTCGCGCCGCCATGACCGTCGTCTTGCCGGAACCGGCACCGGCGATGATCACGCCTGGCTCGAGCGGCGCGGTGATCGCCGTCAGTTGCTGATCCGAAAAATCGATACCAAGCGCATCGCCGAGATCGTCGCGGGATCGAAGCTGCGGACCCGATGCAGGTCGCAGCGCTAGGACGCTCACCGCACGACCTGCTCCCCCGACCGTTGCGCCGGGCAACTGTCCAAGAATCGGCAGTAACGGCAGGCTGGCCCTATCCGTGCCTCGAAGCGCTCGGTTCGGATGATGTCGGCCGCCTCGGCCAGGCGCCGGTGTACCCAGGTCGGCTTGGTGGGGCCAATCTCCTCAGTCGTTGTTTCGGACGCGGGGAAGGGCACGTCGTCCAGCGATGCCTGGGCGAAGACACGCGGATGAGTCGTCGCTGACCCGTCCGATAGGCGCAGGTAGACCAGCTCAGCGCCGCCGGGTCGGGCGGCCTCTCCCGCCACGTCGGCGAAAGCCCCCTGGGCCACGGCGAGCTGGTAGACGCCAAGTTGATCATGCAAGGCGATCTCGTTGGCTGTTGGTGCGGCGCGGCCGGTCTTGAAGTCGACGATCCGGATCCGTCCATCGGATTCGCGCTCCACCCGATCGGCGGTACCGGTCAAACGCACCCGCTCGGATTCGAGATCAATGTCACAACTGAACTCGACTTCGGTCCCGAGCAATTCTCGATCGGATCTGGTCTGCTGCCAGGTGACGAAGCGTTCCAAGGCGGCCTCCGCTTCCACCCGCTCCACGGCAGATAACCACTTCGCGTCGAAGTCCATCTGCTCCCAGACCGATTCCAGGTGACCCGCCAAGGCCGCTAGGTCGACATCCGGCCTCGAACCATGCTGGGCGAGCACGTGTACCACGGAGCCGAAGGTGGCAGCTGAGCTGCGAACGGATTCCCCCTGGGCCTTCCGCCCGAGGAACCACTGCCGCGGGCACGCAAGCACGCTCGCCAGCTGGCTACCCGAGAGATACACCGGAGCCTGCGGATGGACGACCGGAGTGGAGGCGTCGCTGAGTTCTGCCATCCCCCACCACCGACTGGGGGCCGCCGCCCCGGCCAGCGGCCGTCCGCTGGCGTCCTCGGCGTCGGCCAGTCGTGCCAGCCGCAGGGTCGCTTGCTCGCGGAGAGCAGGACTGGTTTCAGGGTCGGTGCTCACTGATCGCAGTTCGCCGATCAAGGCGGCGATGGAGAGCGGCCGCCGCGGCCGCCCCGGCAAGGTGGCGATCGGGGCGCCGAGCTCGGATAAGAAGCGTGACGGCTGATCAGCCTCACCCTCCGTCACCGCGACAGCGGTCACCACGAGCCGGCGGCGTGCCCGAGTGCAGGCGACATAGAACAGTCGGCGCTCCTCGGCGATCCGGGCCGAGGAGGGTACCAGCTCAGACAGTCCGCGCCGGCTAAGCCGGTCCGGCTCGAGGAGCGAACCGCGGCGCCGAAGGTCGGGCCACACCCCTTCTTGCACGCCCGCGACGACAACGAGATCCCATTCCAAGCCTTTGGCCCGGTGAGCGGTGAGCACTCGCACGCCATTGCCGCGGGTCTCTGCCTCACGCAGGGTGTCGGCCGGAATCTGCTGACCCTCGATTTCGGCGAGGAAGGCGGTGACGCCGCGGAGACCGGCGACCTCCTCCGACCGCCCGGCAACCTCGAACAAGGCGCAGACCGCATCTAGATCGCGATTGGCGCGGCGGCCGGTGTCACCGCCCAAGGCCGCTTCGTGGCGCAGCCGTTCCGGCCAGTCGGAGCCGTCCCAGAGCAGCCAGAGCGCCTCCTCGGCGGTGCCCCCACCGGAGATCAATTTCGCGCACCGTCGTAATTGCGACGCGAGGTGCCCAGCTGCCAATTGATCTTGTGAGGGCGGGCAGTCCGCCAGCAACTCCGGATCTCGTAGAGCCGCCGCCACCAGCTCGCCCGAGAGTCGCGGCAATCCGTTGCCCGCCAGCTCGGCTCTCTCCACTTGCCGAAGGCTGCGGCCCAACCGCCTTACGCCCATGCTGTCCAGGCCTCCCAGCGGTGAGGTGAGCAGGGCATGAGCCTCGTCTGGGGTCACGTTGCCGGCTCGGGCGGCCCGCAGAGCCAGCAGGAGCGGTCGTACGGCCTGTTCGGCCAGCAGGGGGATCTCATCACCAGCTACCTCAACCGGAACCCCGGCCGCAATGAGGGCTCGACTGAGAGCAGGAATGGTCAACTTGCCAGATCGCACAAGCACCGCCATCCGCTTCCACGGCAGGCCGTCTCGCAAATGGGCGCTGCGCAGCATTTCGCCAATGTGCTCGGCCTCGGCACCAGCACTGGCGCAGGTGTAAATCTCCACGATGCCGCGCGGCAGGCCGGCCGCAGCGGACGGGTTGCGGAAGGCAGTCAGGACGTCAGCCGGCAGCGGGCGACTCAGGCCCAGCCGGTCTGCGACGTTGCGGCTGGCCGCCAGTAGGTTCGGCCCAAAACGACGGGTGACGCCGAGGGCGAGCACCGGAGCCGGGTCGCCGCCCGAGGTGTGGAACAGATCGGGGAAATCAAAGATCCCCCTCGCTTCCGCACCCCGGAAGGCATAGATCGACTGGTCCGGATCACCGACGACGACCACGTCGCGACCGTCGCCGGCGATCGCGGCGAGCAGCCGCACTTGAGCGGGGTCAGTGTCTTGATACTCGTCCACGAAGACGCAATCGATCTGGCGTCGCAGGAGCCCGATTGTCTCCGGATCGGCGAGCAAGATGCGAGACCGGTGCACCAGCTCCGCATAGTCGAGAACGCCTTCAGCGTCCATCACGTCGAGGTATTCGTCAAAGAACTCCCCTACCGCGACCCACTCCGGACGCCCTGCTGTCCGACCGGCCGCCACGACGTCGTCGGGATCCATCCCGAGCTGCCGCGCCTTGGCTAGCGTCGCTCGTACCTCAGCGGCGAAGGCTCGGGTGGGAAACGCCCGGGCGACGCTGTCTGGCCAGTCGGCGCGCTGGGTCTCCCGACTGCCGTGCAGCGTCTCGCGGACGCGGAACTCCTGCTCCGGCCCGGTCAGCAGCCGAATTGGCGAAGCTGGCTCCACGAACGGGGCAAATCGACGGATCAGCGCGTAGCAGAAGGCATGAAAGGTCATCGCTGTCGGCGTGATCACGGTACGGCCGAGCCGGGCCGTGATTCGGGTCCGCAGGTCGGCCGCCGCCTTGCGCGAGAAGGTCAGTACCAGTACCCGATCCGGCGGCGTGCCGCGCCGCTCGATCCGGTCGACCACTGACTCGACCAGCGTGGTCGTCTTTCCCGTGCCTGGACCGGCGAGTACGAGTAGCGGTCCACCTGGGTGGGCGACGACAGCCTGCTGAGACTCGTCCAGCAAGGGCGGCTCAGACCGCCGTTCGGCGGTGCGGGTTAGGCGGTACATGCGTCTCGACAGCTCTCGGCGGTTGGTGGCCGGACCATCAAAACACCTTGAACTGACACCACCGCGCAACCCGGCCGATGGGCGGCCGAAGTAGCCGTCTCAGTCCATGGGCCGATCTCGCAGCAAGGGGTGCATCGCCTACAAACGACGGTTGGCCAACACCGGGATGGTGGCCCGCGCTCCGTCGATCACCGCGATGTCGCAGTCGACGACGAGCAGGCCAGGTTCTGGACCCAGGTCCGCGAGCACATCACCGTACGGCGAGATCACGGCGCTGTGACCGATGCCCGTTGGCGCGCCGGGCTTCCGTTCGACACCCACGGATCTGGGGTCAGCCTGTCCGGCGGCCACCAGGTAGGTGGTGGTGTCCAGCGCTCGTGCCCTCGTGAGCAGCTTCCACTGGTCGACCTTGCCGGGTCCGGCACCCCAGGACGCGGCGAGACAGATCACCTGGGCGCCAAGATCCGCCAGCCGGGTATACAGACCCGGGAACCGTACGTCATAGCAGGTGGTGAGCCCCACCTGCACCCCGCCAACGCTAATGATCAATGGCTCTGAACCGGCGGCCACCGTCTCGGACTCGACGAAGCCGAAGGCGTCGAAAAGATGGATCTTGTCGTAGAAGGCATCGACGCCCGGACCGACGGCTCGCAGGGTGTTGCGTACCCGACCATTGGCGGAGGGGCAGAACATGCCGGCGATGATCACCAGTGAGTGACGTTCCGCGATCTCAGCGAGCCGTTGCCCCCACGGACCGTCCACTGGTTCAGCGATCTCCAGGAGTGGTAGCCCGAAGCAGCGCATGGTGGCTTCGGGGAACACGACCAGCTGAGCCCCACCCGCCTGCGCCTCGGTAGCGGCCTGCGCGACCAGGTCGAGATTGGCATGCGGGTCCGGACCGGCGAGGATCTGAGCCAGCGCCACGCGAAGGCTAGCCATCAGCGCTGCGTTTCGATCATGACGCCATGGTCCAGACCAGGATTTCCGCGGTGCTCCTGCCACTGATCTTGAGTGGCGCCCGACCGCTGATCCGTACCGAGTCACCGGTTTCGAGCTCTCCCACGCCTTCCAGCTGCACGCCGCCAGCGCCGACGTAGACGTGCAGGTGATCATCCTCGGGAAGCCTCCGAGCCACGCCAGGAGCAAGTCGGGTGACCCACATGGTGGAGCCGGCGCTGCCGATACTGATCATGCCGTGGCCGTCGCGGCCGGACACCACCGGAACCCAGCCGCCAGCAAGATCATCAAGGTCCAGCCCGCGTTGCTCGTACGACGGTGGTGCGTCCGGCTTATCGGATCGAAGCCACATCTGGACGAAGTGCGCTGGGCTGGGCGCCGATTTCGCAGAGGTCTGGTAGGCATCGTTGCGCTCGGTGTGGACAATGCCTGAGCCGGCACTCATCCGCTGGACCTCGCCACGGTGGATCACGCCACGATTGCCGTTCGAGTCAGCATGCACAAGCGAGCCCGACAGCATCCAGGTCACGATGTCGACGCCTCGATGCGGATGATCGGGGTAGCCCGCACTCGCCGCGAGGTGATCGTCGTTGCACACAATGAGCGAGGCGAACGACACGTTGTGCGGGTCGTAGTGGTCTCCGAAGGAGAAGCAGTGATGAGTGATACGTCCGGGCGCCTCGGTTTGGAAGCGCTCCCTCGCACGCCGCAGCAGGATGGTCGACTCGGGCACCTGTCCAGTATCGCCGGATAAGGTGGGCGGATGCCGGCCAGACCAACGCCAGAGGCCATCGCACCCGGCCAGGAGTCAGTCTGGGACTATCCGCGGCCACCTGCGATCGCGGCCAGCGACGAGCAGATCGTCATCCGGCTCGGGGGCGTGGACATCTGCGAAACGAACGTCAGCTGGCGCATCCTCGAAACGTCTCACCCGCCGACGTATTACCTGCCCCGGACCGCCTTCATCGACGGTGCGCTGGTTCCCAGCCACGGCCGTAGCTTCTGCGAGTGGAAGGGAGAGGCGTCCTACCTGGATGTCGTCGGTGGTTCCAAGATCGCACGACGAGCGGCCTGGTACTACCCCAACCCCGAGCCGCACTATGCGGCGATCCGCGGGCATGTCGCCGTTTACGCCGGATTGATGGATGAATGCCTGGTCGATGGTGAGCGAGTCGTACCGCAGCCCGGCGGCTTCTACGGTGGGTGGATCACCTCGAACGTGGTCGGGCCGTTCAAAGGAATGCCCGGGAGCAACGGCTGGTGATGGACGAGGGCTACATCGAGCTGGTCCTCAGCACGGTGGAGCAGATTCCGCCCGGCCAGGTGGCCAGCTATGGTGATATCGCGGAGCTGGTGGGAGTCGGTGGACCGCGACTGGTCGGCCGCGTGATGTCGCTGCACGGCTCCGGAGTGCCGTGGTGGCGGGTCGTTCGGGCCGACGGCCGGCCGGTTCGCGGCCTGGAGGAACCCGCGCTTGAGCTGTTGCGACGCGATGGGACGCCGCTTCAGGACGGGCGGGTGGACATGTTGGCAGCTCGCTTCCGCCCGTCGACCGATCCGGACGCCGGACTGTACCCGCTGGCGTAGCGCCCCGGCCAAGGGCTGAAATGTGGACACGAGCCGGGCGCTGTTCACAATCGTCGGGAAGTTGTGAAAAGCTAGGAATGCTGTTGCAAGTGGTCTGTGTCGTGGTTCGTGCTACGCCCCCAGGACTATTGCGTGGGCGTCGGGCCACTCCTGGCGTCCGACAGCAGTCGAGGCCGTGAGGTGCGGTTTCGAATGCAGATGCTAGGAGATGTTGCATGGCGCAGGGAACCGTCAAGTGGTTCAATGCCGAGAAGGG
>DATFOP010000438.1:0-5088 GCA_035265505.1 Propionibacteriaceae bacterium
CCACGCGCTGGCCGCGCCATCTCGGCGAATTGCTGGCGGGCTGGCCGTTCGAGGACTTCGGCTGGTTCTCTCGAGGCGAGGAGCCGCTGGCAGGTGCGCCCATCAAGGTGGAGGAGTTCACCGATGAGAATCACATCGTCATCCGAGCCGAACTGCCCGGCGTCGACCCTGAGCGGGACATTGACGTCACCGTCGATGACGGAGTGCTGACCATCAAGGCACAGCGCCGCGAGGAGAGGCAGGACAAGTCGGACGAGGGCTACCGCACCGAATTCCGATACGGAAGCTTCGTACGCCAAGTCCGACTGCCCAAGGGCACCGGGCCGGAGGTTATCTCGGCCGCCTACCGCGACGGCGTGCTAGAGATCCGGATGCCGAAGCCGAGCGGCGAGTCGAGCAAGCAGCGGATCCAAGTCGCGCGCGGCTGAGCATCGAGTCAGAAGGGGATACGATCATGCACGCACAAGTAGGTGACCGAATCGTGGTGGCCGGCGCAACAGTGGGTGCGCCGGCGAGGGATGGCGAGATCGTTGAGGTTCACGGAGTCAACGGCGAGCCGCCGTACTTAGTCCGCTGGTCAGACACCGGGCGAGAGACGCTCTTTTTCCCGGGCCCCGACTCCCACATCGACCACGACGGATCTGAGGAGGGCGAAGCCGAGGCTACGGGGGCGGCAGATCCGCCCGACCAGGGGTCTCAATCCGCCGGGGAGATCAAGAAGTGGCATGTTGACCTCTACGTCTACGAGCATGAGGACAATACGGCGGCCCATGCCGTCCTGCACAGTGCGTCCCGCGCACAGCTCGACGGGCGTGGAGCGGCCCGCCTGAGACCGGGTGAAGCGAATGTGCCGGAAATCGGCGACGAGGTAGCCGTCGCACGCGCCCTCCGAGGCTTGGCCGATCGGCTGCTCGCGGCGGCGTCAGACGACATGTCAGCGATCCAAGGGCACTCAGTCCACCTCGAGTCTTAGGAGAGGCATATGGGAGGAACCAAAAACTGGCCCGTCAAATGGATCGGTCGGATCATCGGTGCGGCTCTTCTGGTAGCGGCACTCGGCAAAGAGCTGTCGAAACCAGCCGGCGAGCGGACCTGGAACGGGAAGGTGGCCAGCGTGGTGCCGTACGACTTCCGCCGTCCTACCCTCGCTCGAGTGAGGGAGCGACTGTGGGCGCCTGAGAGCCCTCATCTGGTGACCCCGCAAGTGTTCGGAGTCGGTTGGAGCGTCAACTTCGGGCGACTGATGGCGTTGCTCCGGTCGCGCCGCGGTACGGCTGAACAGGCTGGTACTGCCTGATCCGAGCGGCGCCGCTAGCTTCTGGGGGCCTCCCCGGGGAGTCCGGCAGCTCGTGCCGCGGCAACGGCGAGCGAGACGAATATGAGGTTGAAAGCCAACTGGAGGGACACGACTGCACGGGCAGCTTGGCCGTCGGCATGGACGTCGCCAAACCCGACTGTGGACACGATAGTGAGCGAGAAGTACAAGGCATCCATACGAGTCTTCAATCCGGCAATCTGGTCCGGATTGCTCGTCGCCATGAGGTAGTAGCTAAGGGCGAAGAACAAGACAGCAACGTAGAGCGCAACCAGCAGGCCCTGCAGACGTGCTCCTCCCGACAGCTTGGCGTTTCTGTACGCCATGACCTGCGAGACGATCAATGATGCGGCCCCCGCCAAACCAATGAGGAAGACGGCCGCGATAAGGAAGGAGTCCCCCAGAGTGAGGGCCTGAACCGGCAGGAGGAGGAAGACGGCGGTGACTCCCAAGAGCACCAACACTGTTCGGGCCAGCGAGCGGCGGATCACGCGCCGCTCAGCGTGTAAAGCTTCAGGGTCCATATCTCGCTTACCGCCCGATGCCCGGGTCCAGATCGACTTGTCGGGCCAGCCTAACGGGGGGCGCCCCGTCACGCTGAGGCTCTCTGATGCTGCTGAGACGGAAGATCAGCAACGGATGAGCAGGAACTCCCGCGCCATCGCTCAGCCATTGGGCGGGAGACGGCGCTAATGTCCTGGATCGAAGTCGATCACGGTTAGTGTCACTTAGCGTGAAGCACCCGCCCGGCAGCAGACTGCGGGCAGCCGGTGCCGCGTTCACCAGTAACGCGCGAAACCGGAACTTGTGCCTGGCGCAGCTCAGCTTCCTGGCAGCCTGGACTGCCGAATGGGCGTTCACGGTGGGGCTGGGAATCGTGGCCTATCGGGACGGCGGCGCGACGGCGGTCGGCCTGGTGGGTCTGCTCCGGATGTTGCCGTCCGCGGTCATCGCCCCGCTGGCGGCGCCGCTGGCGGACCGAGGGCGCCGGGAACGCGTCCTGGTCCTGGTCTCCACTGCTCGCGGCGTTGCTACGGGTGCCGCTGCGCTCGTGGTCGGCCTGGACGGTCCTCTGCCGGTCGTCTATGCGCTGGCGGCTCTGTCGACCATCGCGGCGACCCTCTACCGACCTGCGCATTCGGCGTTGCTTCCGTCCCTGTGCCGCACGGGCTACGAACTGGCTAGTGCGAATGTCGTGCGGGGGCTTCTGGATTCTGTCGCGACGTTGGCCGGGCCGTTGCTGGCGGCTGTCATTTTGGAGTTCACCGGCGTGACGGTGGTGTTCATTGTCGCCTCGGGTGCCTCATTGCTGGCGGCCGGGCTGTTGCTGGGTTTGCGCTATGAAGCTCCGCCACGACCTGCGGCTCCTCGGGGCGTTCATCTCATGGCGCAGGCGGCCGAGGGTATCCGCGCTGTGGTTCAGGACCGCAACTTGTCACTGCTGATTGGCCTGGGCGCTGCGCAGGCGTTCACCCGCGGGGCGCTCACCGTCTTCAGCGTGGTGGTCGCCTTCGATCTGCTGGGGATCGGGGCGCCGGGGGTCGGGACCCTGACGGCCGCCATCGGCGCGGGTGCAGTGATCGGATCGCTCGCGGCATCCTTGCTGGCCGGATCTGGCCGGCTCGCTCAGTGGTTCGCCGTTGGCATCGCGCTGTGGGGTTTGCCTCTTGTGCTGATTCCGTTCTTTTCGTCGCCGGCTGCGGTCTGGATTCTGCTCGCCTTCGTCGGCGTCGGCAACGCACTGGTCGACCTTGGCGCCTTCACCTTGATGGCGAGGCTGGCTGGGGATGAGGTGCTTGCCCGGGTATTCGGGGTGATGGAGAGCCTGATCGCCCTAGCTGTGGGCCTGGGTGCCATCGCTGGTTCACTGCTGATCGAATTGTCCGGCGTACGTACCGCGTTGATCGTCGTCGGTTCACTGTGTCCGCTCCTGGTGCTCGTCGCATTGCGGCCTCTCAAGCGTCTGGACCGCAACATCGGTGTCGAGGACAAAGAAATCGGCCTGCTGCGCGCAGTACCCATGCTTCGGCCGTTGCCACTGCCGGCCATTGAACAGCTCGCCCGAGGGCTGGAACCGGTCTCCGTGCCCGCCGGCCGGGCGGTGTTCCGCCAGGGTGACCCGGCTGATCGCTACTACGTGATCGAGGACGGCGTTGCCGATGTGCTGGGAGACGGTCACCTGGTAACGAAGCTCGGCCCAGGCGACGGGTTCGGTGAGGTTGCCCTCCTGCGCCGCGTGCCACGGACCGCGACGGTACGGGCGGCGACCGATCTTCGGCTGCAGACGCTGACCAGCGACCGCTTCCTCCCCGTGGTCACTGGATTTTCACCCAGTGCCCGGGCGGCAGGGACGTCAGTCGACTCGATGCTTCATCGCTTCAGCCCCGATGCATCACCACAGGACCGACCGGACCCGGAAATGTGAGGCGACCCTCTGGGGCGCCACCACCAGGTCAGCGACGCCGTTTCACGATGCGCCATGGTGAACTGGTGATCATCGCACTGAGCTGGGAAGGGCTGCACCCTCCTTGACGCCGAGGCTCGCCGCTGCCGTGAGCGCCCGTTGCATCACTCTGTGTTCCGCTTCTCCATGTTCGGCGGCGTACGCCGCGACGCCGTCGAACTCCGGTGTCACCTGGAGGATCACGCCGTCGCGGTAGCCGATCTTGACCGGTACCGTTCCGGAGCCGAGCTCTACGTCGACCCAGGCTCGCGGCAAGGTGTGTCGGCTGACGTGGTGCTGTCGCACCCCAAGGGTGGAGGTCTCGGACAAGATCACCTCGCGCACCGCGGAGACGCCGTCCGGTCGGGCCAGCGCACACAACGTATGGGCGGGCCGCCCCTTCTTCATCAAGATCGGCGTCAGCCAGGCGTCCAGGGCCCCGGCGGTCATGAGCCGCGCCAGGATGCCGGGCCACAGCCGCGGATCAAGATCGTCGATGTTGGCCTCCAGCACTACTGCCTGGTCCGCCGGATCTTGTCGCGGCGTCGAGACTGAACCAAGCAGAACGCGGGTGACGTTGGCCCGGCCGGGCGTGTCTGCTGTGCCGGCACCCACTCCTACGGCGTCGAGTTCCATCGCGGGCAGCTCGCTCTGCGCAGGGGCCAGCGTGCTGAGCAAGGCCATTCCTGTCGGCGTTGTCAGTTCGCCTCGCCCGCCGGCCTGAACCTTCCAACCGCGGGCCAAGTACGTGACGGCAGGGACCGGCACGGCCACCTGCCCGTGGCTCGACGACGTGACACCGGATCCGAGGGACACCACACCGGCGCTGAGGCTGGTCGCGCCGATTGCATGCAACGCCGCGCACACCCCCACCACGTCGGCGATGGAGTCCAATGCCCCCACCTCATGGAAGTGGACCGATTCCGCGGGAACGTCGTGGACGTGTGACTCGGCTTCAGCTAGGCGGGCGAATACCGCCGAGGCGTTGTTCCGTACGGGCTCCGGGAGCTCTGCTGCCTCGAGCAGGTCACGGATGCTGCGCCACGTCCGGTGGGGCGGATCGTCCACCAGCACCCGGACGTTGATCTTGAGCGCCCGAAGCCCCGCCCTCGTCACTATCTCCGTCTCCAGCCTGACGGCAGCTGGTACGACCGCGTCGACGGATCGCTGCACATCCTCCAGGTCGGTTCCGGCGTCCACCAGGGCGCCGAGCAGCATGTCGCCTGCGATGCCAGCGGATGCGTCGATCCAGGCGTGTTTCTCGGGTGGGCTCATGTCGGCGAGTCGGCTGAGGGTGCGGCGATCTGCGCCGCCAGGTGCCCCGCGCCGT
>DATFOP010000439.1:0-4604 GCA_035265505.1 Propionibacteriaceae bacterium
ACGGCGAGTAGGCCGGTCGCAGGACCAGCGAGGCCGTTGGCGACAGATGAGGACGAGTGAAGCGGCCACGCAGGCTGAGTGAACAGCCACCACAGGAAAACCCACCACCCACGGCGGCACCAGGGAGAGAGCCGGCTGAGGGACGCGCTGATTGCGCCTTGCCCCTCCCGCGTGAATGATCGTGGGCTGTCGCGCCGGCACATCCTCCGGCAAGTCGAAAGCAGCTGCGCCTGCTGGGAACCGATTACATCGACCTGTACTACGCGCACAACCCTGCCCGGTCGATTCCAACGGCCTGATCTAGATTACTTCCCTGTCCTACCCTGAAACCTGGAAAATGTGACGTAGGCCTTCCGTACGGTGTCATGGGCGGCCTTTGCGGGCACGTCATCCTGCACGCGCCTGGGCGCCTCATCGGTTGTGCCTGACATTTCTCGCCTCCTCAGAGTCCGCGGTCCGCCGCCAGGAGCTTTCTTAGGACCTTTGCGCTCATGAGCGTTCCAAGGCGGGCGGATCTCTAGTGATTTCTCCTTACCACTAGACATCTGACCTTGTGGGATTCCACAGGGCCCTTCGTCACTTCATCGCACGACAAACGCCACTAACGCCGTCGATCCAAGCTGACGGTATTGATAAAGAGGATGAAGTTTGGTCCGTCGGCGGTCCTGACTACCTGCCATCCGAAGGCTTCGGTAGGTGGTCGTTGAGGTCACGCTGGTCAGGTCGGCCCCACGTTCTGCCCGGTCTGCGCACGGCAGATCCGGCTCAGCACCTCCTGCGCTACCACCGTGGTGTCGAGGTCGACCACCATTCGATGGGGTCCGTCGTCGTGGCGTTCCAGGCTGGTGACCCCTTCGGAGTTCACCCAGACCCAGCCGCGGGCGAAGGTGAACAGCTCGGGTTGTACGGCGGTTAGCACGGCGATCGGGTCGTGCGGGCTGTTTGGCCGGCCAAGCCAGCTCCGGAAGTTACGGATCTCGGCCGCCAGCAGCGTTCCCAGGGCTCCGGACGCCTCGATGGCCGCGATCTCATCCTCATTGAGGACGACCCGCTCGGTCTGATCGATCCCTGTCACCACCGCCGGAACCCCGGCAGCGAACACGGCCTGCGCCGCGGCCACGTCGCAGGAGATGTTGTGCTCGGGCTTGCCCGAGGTGATGTCGCCACCCATGATCACCAACTGCTCGACGGTGTGTGGGCCGTCCAAGGCGTCGGCTACATTAGTCAGCGGTCCCACTGCCGCCACCACTGTGGACGCGCGTAGCACTGCCGTGGCGTCCAGGGTCTCGTCGATCGGCTCTGACGCCAGGTCTGGCATCAGGGCTCCTTCGTGGCCGGCCCACCAAACCGGCCGGCCGGAGCGGGTCTCGCGCGCTCCGGCTGCGACCGGTGGAGCGGGGCGCCCAGCGACTGCGTACGCTCGCCGCACGATCCGGGCCCGGAGCAGTGTGTCGCCGTAGACGGTGGTCACCGCCCGCAGGTTCATCTCTGCTGAGCCGAGGACCATGGCTAGGGCCATCAGGTCGTCAACATCGCTGCCGATGTCGGTGTCCAAGGTGAACTCGACCATGCGTCTCTCCTCTGTCAAGCCGGCGACTGGCCGCGCTCAGCGACCAGCTCATCTCGTGCAGCCTCACGCCCCGCCCGGCTGGTGACGGATGCCCTCGGTTTCGCGGTCTCAACGGGCACCGCCCTTGCCCAGCACGTCCGTAACCGGTTCGCGACGCTGCCATTTGCTGCGCTTTGGACCAACGCGGCGGTACGCGAGATGGCGAAGCCGGCGGTTCGGCAAAGCCCGGCCGAGCTTCGCCTGGGCTGGGCCTGCGGGGCAAGCGCGCCTCGTCACCGGACGTAGGCGCCGTTGGCACGAAGTCCCTCAGCTCAGCGTTGCTGGCAGTCCGTCACCTGGCCAGTCAAGCACCTCCAACCCGGCTCTTCGCCTAGGCGACGTCGACCCTCGGTGGGCTAGACATCCTGGGCGCCACCTGACCAAAGCGCGTTTTCGACCCGCAGAGAAACAACTGTTATGGCCCCTTGTGGTTCTGGTCAGTCCCAGGACCTGCAGATGCACACCGCATCGGCCGCCGTCATGAAGCTTCCCTTGGCAGTCGAAGCGCAATGATCACCGCGGCAACGGTGAGGAGCAAACCGGCGAGTGCTTGCTGCAGCGGAATCAGCTCCACCTGACCACTCAAGATGAACAGTAGAACACTCACCGCGTAAAGGATGCCGGCCACCCGCATCGACGGGACGTCCGAACCAGAGCAACGACCAGAAACACCGTACCGATAAGCCGCAACAAGACGGAGACCGCGGCAGTAGCGATGAGGGCGGGACCATACGCGGTATCGGCGTCCAGGCCTGTGCCGCCGCAGTCTCACCCCTCAAGTACGCAGGCCCACCCTCGGCTCGCTGCAACGCTCCCTCAGCCATGACGGCGAGAGGACAGGGGTGGAGTGAGTCTCTTCGTCAAGGAGATCCATGTTGGCTGAGCCGGGGGTCGTAGAGCTCAGCGTATCTGCGCCACGTCATCAGTATGACCGCCATCGATCCGGCGATGGCGACGGCCATTGGCAGCGGGCGACGCCGCCAGGCGGTGACCCCGGCTACAGACAGGCAGGCTGCGCCTACCGCGTTGAGGGCGATGATGTCGCGGCGCTTGATGGGGTCAGCGATCCATTGTTCTTCTCCAAGAATGGCGCGAGTTGCGAAGGCGCGATCGTCGGTCACTGGGGGTGTGATGATCGGGTTGATGATCATCCAAACCGCGATGGGCAGTGCAGTCCAGCTACGTCGGTACCAGAGTGGGACGACGACCAGAGGTGTTGAGGCCCACCTGCTCCAGGCGCTGATGGGATGGGCGTGCCTGACAAAGACCCAATTGCGCATCGAGGTCGACATCCCCATACCTCCAAGAGTTCCAGCGAAGGACCGTGCGGCGCTAAACACCCCAGTGGTGCGGGGATCGGAGCATCCAGGGTCTGCAGTCAGCGAAGCACAGGAATGCGGAGATCGCCAGCGGCCGGCGAGACTCACGAAGGCTGCCCGCGAAGGTCAGCCGCTTGGTCATGTTGATGCGGACTTCGCCGTGATCAGCTCGCCATCCTGCAGAGGTGGTTCGCCATCAGGCCGGACAGGGCAGCACCCAGCCGCGATTCCGTCGCCAGTGGCGCCAACCGGAGGAAACGGTGCCGATCTCGATGATGTTGCCGGCGAACGCCAACCGGTCGCCGATGGCGATCTCGAACTAGGCTGAGACGCATCGGAGGCGGCGGGGCCCGCAGCGATGCGAGGACAAGCGCCGCTGCCAGGCCGCAGGCCGGGCTCTTGATCTAGGAGAGCCTGTTTCGTCAGTGCTGCCGCAATGTCATCTGCCGCAATGTCATCGGACATGCGCCCGGCGCCAGCATGACCGTGTGGGAACCCGGCACTCGGCAGACGTCCTTCGAAAGGCGGCACTGGTTATGACCGGGAGAGGACATGCCTTTATCCAAGGTCGAATCGCCGGTGTGGCCACCCGGACGCATCGTGGCGCCATGAGTCTGGGCGGTGTCCTACCCGGGCTGACGGGTAGAGTTGCGTACACGTCGCGGGCGGCGGAGGTATTGGTGAACATGTACCACAATGTGAGCTTCGGCGGGACCGCGGTGGTCGTCATCGTGTATGCCGCGTTGATGTATCTGCTCGTGCACTGGATCTTCGGTTTGACCAATCGACGCAGGACCAGATCGTCAATCCTGTAGGACTTTGTAGCTGTTACCGGTTGAGCCGGGAGGACCGCCGTACGTTGTCGAGGGCGTCGTCTCGTTGTGCTCGTTGCTCGGCTTTGGCCGAGGATTTCAGCGGGTAGGGGACGGAGGTCACCATGACGCCGGGGGTTAACAGCAGCCGGCATTGGACATCGCTTCCACGCCGGTCAGCGTGGCCAGCCGGAGGAAAGGTGCGGGCCAGCAGGGCGGATAATTGCGAACCCGGTGAAGGTGGCGTAGCCGGGGTCGGGCTCGATGCCGTACTGCGCACTGTGCGCGGTGATCGTCTCGCCTGCACAAAAATGCGCCCGTAGCCGACCATGGAGGCGATCGCGACGATGAAGCAGTAGGTAGGGATGGCGAAGAAAGCGCCGAACTCTCTTACCCCGCGCAAGTTCATCGCCATCACCACCAGGACGGCGCGGCGGCGGCGGCCAAGGGCTTCAATCCCTGGAGGAACGGCAGCACCGACTTCGCGTTCTGCACCCCGGAGAAGATAGAGACGGCAACGGTCAACACGAAGTCGACCAGCAACGCACTCGCCACGGTGACCCCGGCTTTGGGTCCCAGCTGACCGAGGCACCTCGTAGTCGCCCCGCCGGAGGGGCAGGCGTGGACGTTCTGCCGGTACGAGACCATCACGACCAGCATCACGACGGCGACCAGCAGTGCGATCTTCCAGGAGAACGAGTACGCCGCCACTCCGGCGAGGGACAGGGTGAGCAGGATTTCGTCGGGTGCGTAGGCCCCGATGACAGCGCGTTCGAGGCGAACACCAGTAGCGCGATCCCCTTGGGCAGCAAGGTCTCACCCAGCTGTTGCTGCGCAGCTTGCGGCCGACCACCAAACGCCTGC
>DATFOP010000440.1:0-9400 GCA_035265505.1 Propionibacteriaceae bacterium
CCAGCGCTGGGGTTGACAGAGGCGAACAAACGTTCGAATATATCTAGATGAGGGGTGCAGCCGCTGATCTTCAGGAGCTGCAGCGTCGCGTTCAGCGAATGCAAGGAACGGTCATCTCACGCACCCTGGAATCGCTGCCGGGGCTGTCGGATCTCATCCAGCTCAGGACGGGCGCTGCGTATGCGGTGGACAGCGCCGGTCTGGCCCTGGCCTTACTGGCCGGACCTTCGCAAGCGGGGGAATGGGTCGGGATTGTCGGAGCGACTGATCTCGGCTTCGAGGCCGCAGCAGGATTCGGAGTCGATCTCGGACGCACGATCGTCGTGCCGCATCCTGGCGAACACTGGCTGTCGGTTACCGCCGGACTGGTCGATGTCGCCAGTCTTGTTCTGGTCAAGCCGCCGGTTCTGATCACCGAGCATCAGGCAGAGCGAATCAAGTCCCGGCTACGGCAGAAGGACGCCACCTTGATCTGCTGGGGCGAGTGGCCGCGCTGCGAAGCGCGGCTGGCGCTGCGCGATTCCTCCTGGATCGGTTTGGGGCGTGGTTACGGCCATCTCACCAGCCAACGAGTGCGCGTCGATCTCTACCGGGGAAGCACGCCGCCTCGATCGATTGATCTGTGGCTGCCTGACGCCGAACAGGAAGTTCGGGAAGCGGGGGCCAGGGTCATGGCCATCGACCAGGTCAAAGCAGGCTGATTATGACCGCCTTGCTGACTACTTCGACTCATGACCGACCGACCACAAGTCAACCGGCGCGGTCGGCTAACGCCGATCGTCGCGTCCTGGTCGTCTGGTGCCCGGACTGGCCGGTGATCTCTGCTGTGGCTTCGCTCGGACTTGTCCCATCGTCACCGATCGCGGTCATCGACCGCGGCGAGGTCTACGCCTGCTCGCAGGCAGCGCGACTGGATGGGGTACGCAGGGGGATGCGTCGCCGGGATGCCTCCGCGCGCTGCCCCGAACTGACGATCGTCGACCACAGTCTCGAACGTGACGTCCGGGCCTTCGAGTCGATCCTGTCCACAATCGAGGACACAACATCTGCGGTAACGCCGATCCGTCCTGGTTTGTGCGCGCTGAGCGTGCCTAGCCGCTACTACGGGGGCGAGCGAGAGGCCGCGGCAGTGATCGCGGAGCAGCTCGTGGCGGCGGGAGTCTGGGGGTGCCGGATCGGGATCGCGGACGGTATTTTCACCGCCGAGCAGGCTGCCCGACAGGCCGCGCCCCAGGACTGCTGCGTGATTCCGACAGGCGGCTCCGCGAGGTTCCTGGCCGACCTGCCGATCATGGTTCTGGAAGACCTGGAATTGGTCAGCTTGCTGCGGCGTCTGGGAATCCGCACTCTGGGCGACTTCGCTGCTCTGCCGGCTCGAGACGTGCTCACTCGCTTCGGTTCCCAGGGCGCCTTGATCCACCGGCTGGCCGGGGGGAGCGACTCGCGGATCGCCGCCGCCCGCCGGCCACCTCTTGATCTTCAACAGTCCGTGCCTTTCGACCCGCCGCTGGAGACCGTTGAGCCGGTCGCCTTCAGCAGCCGGCAAACCGCCGAACGATTGATCGCCGAGCTCGCCCGGCACGGGCTGGTGTGCAGCGAGATTCGCATCGAGGTCGTCGGTGACCGCGGCTGGGTCGGCTCACGGGTCTGGGCTCATCCGCGCTGGTTCACTGCCGCCGACCTTGTCGACCGTCTTTACTGGCAACTGCAGGGTGATCCGTCGCCTGAGCCGGTGGAGGGCATTCGACTGATCCCTGAAGCCGTCGAGTCGTTGGCTGATCATGGTGATGGATTGTGGGGCAGCGCGCCCGATGAGCGGATCGAGCGCGGCGTCGCGCGGTTGCAGGGCATGCTCGGTCCAGAGCAGGTGCTGAGCCCCTCACTACAAGGTGGGCGTAACCCTCGGCAACGTCAGGTGCTCACTCCGTGGGGTGAGCGCGGGACTCGACACCGGGCAACCGATTTGCCCTGGCCGGGCAGCATCCCTCCGCCGGCGCCGACCCGAGTGTTTCCCGAGCCACGTCCGGCAGCGGTCTTCTCCGCCGACGGTTGTTCGGTCAAGATCACCGATCGAGGAGCTATCACCGGGGAGCCAGCTCGGTTGCGGACCGATGATTCGGCTGACCCTCTGGTGATCGAGGCCTGGGCCGGTCCCTGGCCCATCGATGAGTTGTGGTGGGAACCGACGGGCGCCCGCCGGGTGGCGAGGCTTCAGATGGTCACTGTTGACGGATCCGCATGGTTGTTGCTGGTGGAGGGCGATCAGTGGTGGACCGAGGCGCGCTATGAGTAGTTGTTGCGCGAGCGTCGCGAGCAGTAGTTGTTGGGCGAGCGTCGCGAGCCCCAATCATCGTCGCAGCGAGGTGTGTCGATGAATTGGCACAATCCGCGCGTCTCGTGGTCGGATCTGGAACGCCAGATGTCGGGCCGGCCGGAGAATCGACGCCCACCAAGTCTGGAACATGCCGAAGACGACAGCGCACCAGGCTTCTCACGCAAGCGACCCGCGTACGCGCCGGCGGCCTTGCCCGAGCGGCCGGAAGAGCCGTTCGTGCCGTACGCGGAGCTGCACTGTCACAGCGACTTCAGCTTCCTGGATGGGGCCAGCGATCCCGAAACCTTGATCGAGGAAGCGGTCCGGCTGAGCTTGGCCGGGCTGGCCATCACTGATCATGACGGGTTCTACGCGGCGTCCCGGTTTGCGGAGGCCTCGGCGGCCTACGACCTGAAGACCATCTACGGCGCCGAGTTATCGCTAGGTCTGACCACCCCCCAAAACGGTATCGCCGACCCCGAGGGTCAGCACCTGCTCGTCCTGGCTCGTGGTGTCGCGGGCTATCACCTGTTGGCTGCGGCGATCACCGAGGCGCAGCTGCGAGGTGACGAGAAGGGCCGTCCGCTGTACGACCTCGAGGAGCTGGGCGAGCGCAGCGCAGGCCAGTGGATGATCTTGACCGGTTGCCGGAAAGGTCACGTCCGGTCGGCCCTGACTGCTCACGGCATCGAAGCAGCGGCGGCCGAACTGGGTCGACTGGCCTCCTTGTTCGGCCATGATCACGTCGCAGTCGAGATCACTGATGCTGGTCTGCCGACCGACTCGGTGACCAACGATGCCCTGGCGGCACTGGCTGCTGATCATGGTCTGCCCTTGGTGGCGACCAACAACGTGCATTACGCAACTCCAGACCAATACCGACTTGCCTCCGCCATGGCCGCGGTGCGAGGACGCAGAGGCCTGGCGGAGATGGACGGCTGGCTGCCGGTGCCTGGGGCACACCTGCGCTCGGGGCACGAGATGGCTTCGCGTTTCACCCGATATCCCGGAGCAGTAGCGGAATCCGTACGGATCGCGGGTGAGTGTGCGTTTTCGCTCCGGCTGGCCAAACCTCGGCTGCCCAAACTCGAGGTTCCGTCTGGCCAGACTCCGATCAGCTGGTTGCGCGAGCTAGCCCGGCAGGGCGCCGACGAGAGGTATGCGGACCGTCGCGAGGTCGCCGAGGAACGCCTGCAACGTGAGTTGGCGGTGATCGAAGAGAAGGACTTCCCGGGCTACTTCTTGATCGTCCATGACATGGTGGCATTCGCCCGGGAGAAGGAGATTCTCTGCCAGGGCAGGGGGTCGGCGGCCAACTCGGTGGTCTGCTACGTACTCGGCATCACCGCAGTGGACCCCATCTTGTTCGAGCTGCCCTTCGAGCGGTTCTTGTCCGCGAGCCGCGAAGAGGAACCGGATATCGACGTCGATTTTGACTCCGATCGCCGCGAAGAGGTGATCCAGGAGGTCTACCGCCGCTACGGGCGCCACAACGCGGCTCAGGTCGCCAACGTGATCAGCTACCGGCCGAAGTCGGCGGTCCGTGACATGGCCAAGGCGCTGGGCTACTCGACCGGCCAGCAGGATGCCTGGTCTACCCAGATCGACACCTACGGAGGCATCCCCGCCGACGGTGATCACGATATCCCTCAGCCGGTCGTCGATCTTGCTGATCAGCTGCTGCGAGCTCCGCGTCATCTGGGCATTCACTCCGGAGGCATGGTGCTCACCGAGCGACCGGTGGGGGAGGTGTGCCCGATCGAGCGAGGCCGGATGGACCAACGCACCGTCCTGCAGTGGGACAAAGACAGCTGCGCCTGGATGGGGCTGGTCAAGTTCGACTTCCTCGGACTCGGCATCCTGGCCGCCATCCAGTACACCCTCGATCTCGCCGCTAACCGCCTCGGCGAGCGCTGGAGCCTGGACACCATTCCCAAGGAGGAGCAGGGCGTTTACGACATGCTGTGCCGGGCGGACTCCATCGGAGTGTTCCAAGTCGAGAGCCGGGCGCAGGTCGGCACACTTCCGCGGCTGCTACCGCGCCAGTTCTACGACCTGGTGGTGGAGATCGGCCTGATTCGCCCGGGACCGATCCAGGGCGGGGCAGTGCACCCGTACATCCGCCGGGCCACCGGCCGGGAGGAGATCACCTACCTGCACCCGGCGCTCGAACCGGTGCTGAGAAGGACGAAGGGGATCCCGCTGTTCCAAGAGCAGTTGATGCAGATCGCCATGGCGATCGGTGGGTGCACCGGGGACGACGCGGACCTGTTGCGGCGCGCGATGGGGTCCAAGCGTGGAGTGGAGAAGATCGATCGGCTGCGCGCCACCTTGTACGAAGGAATGGCCGCCCACGGGATCACGGGTGACGAAGCCGACGACATCTACGCCCGCATCCAGGCCTTCGCCAACTTCGGCTTCGCCGAGAGTCATGCGATCAGCTTCGCCCTGCTCGTCTACGCCTCATCCTGGTTGAAGCTGCACTATCCAGGCGCTTTCCTGGCCGGGCTGCTACGGGCGCAGCCGATGGGCTTCTACTCTCCGCAGTCCCTGGTGGCGGACGCTCGCCGGCACGGCGTCCGCGTGCTGCGGCCCGATATCGCCATGTCAGGGGTCGACGCTGATTTCGAACCACTGGCAACCTGCTCAGACCATGTGCGCACGACTGGCATGGACTCCTGTCTGGAACGTAGACAACCCAAGGTCGGCGCATTCGACCGCAATGCGCCAGACCGGACGTGGACCCACCGCCGGGACGGCAACTTCGCCGTTCGGCTCGGGCTGACCGAGGTCCAGAGAATCGGCCGTGACCTGGCCGCCATGATCGTCGCAGAACGTGAGCGCGCCACGTTCTGCGGCCTGAACGACGTCGTCCGCCGAACCGGGCTCAACGTCAAGCAGACTGAAGCTCTGGCTACCGCCGGAGCCTTTGACTGCTTCGGGCTCAGCCGCCGCCAGGCACTGTGGAGTGCCGGCTACGGTGACTCACCCGAGACGTTGCCCGGTTCGGCGATCGACGCCGCACCACCCACGCTGCCGGGCATGAGCCCGGTCGAGCTCACCTTGGCCGACCTCTGGGCGACGCGGATCAGCCCCGATGATCATCCGGTCGGCCATCTCCGCTCGATGCTCGACCAGCACGAGATCGTCCGGATTGCCGATCTTGGTCCGGCGTACGCCGACCGCCGAATCCGGGTAGCGGGTTTGGTCACTCATCGGCAGCGCCCCTCGACCGCGGGCGGGGTGACCTTCCTCAATCTGGAGGACGAATCCGGCATGCTGAACGTCGTCTGTGCCCAGTCGATGTGGCACCGCTATCGTCGGGTGGGCCGCCGGTCCAACGCCATGATCATTCGGGGCAAGATCGAGTACGGGGACGGGGTGACCAATCTGGTCGCCGACCGGCTGGAACCTTTGAGCAGCGTCCTACCCGACGCCGGACGAGCCCTGCAGGCGGCTCATCGTTCCCGCGACTTTCATTGAGTCCTGGCATTACCTGTTGGGCTGGCCGCTTGCATGGCACGGCAGCGGTTTCGTGCTCGACCCGTACGCCTTTCCACCAACTGCACGGTGGCAGTCATCAACAACCGCTTCCAGGTCACCAAAGGCATGGCGCTTCGGTCGCCCGACTGAGACACTCAATCGTGAGCCAAGTTGTCGATTCATTGCGCATTGACGCCGGTGCACTCCGTGGGCAGGTCATACTCCCCGAAGACGCCGACTATGACACCCACCGGCGGATCTGGAACGGCTCCATCGACAGACATCCGGCTCTGATCGTTCGCTGCGCAGGCGTCGCAGATGTCATTGCGGCCGTGAAGTTCGGGCAGGCAAGCGGAATACCGGTGGCCGTGCGCAGCGGCGGGCACTCTTTCCCGGGCTTGTCTGTCGCGGACGACGCGCTCGTCATAGACCTTTCCTTGATGAAGGGGGTCCGCGTCGATCCGAAAAGGCGGACCGCGCGCGTGCAGGCTGGAGTCCTGCTCGGCGAACTCGACCGGGAGACGCAGGCGTTCGGTCTTGCCGTGCCCACGGGGCTCGTCACCCACACCGGCGTGGGTGGTCTCACCCTGGGTGGGGGGATCGGTTGGATCATGCGAAAGCACGGACTCTCGATTGACAACCTTCTTTCCATCGATCTGGTGACGGCCACGGGCGAATTCGTACGCGCGAGTGCAGATGAGAACGCCGATCTGTTCTGGGGAGTGCGCGGCGGCGGTGGCAATTTCGGCATCGCCACGGAGTTCGAGTTTCGCTGCGTGTCACTGGACTCGCACGTCCTTGCCGGACCGGTGTTCTGGCCGATGGAGAAGTCGGCAGATGTTCTGCGCTTCTATCGCGACTGGGTCGCCGGCGCCCCTGACGAGCTCATGACCATCGTCGTCCACCGCAAGGCGCCGCCGCTGCCCTTCGTGCCTGTGGAGCTGCACGGCGAGCGGGTCGTGATGATCATCTGCTGCTGGGTGGGCGACCTCGAGCAGGGTGAAAGCGTCATCCGACCGCTCAGGGAGTTCGGCTCTCCCGTGGCCGACGTCTGCGTGCCCAAGCCGTTTCTGCAGCATCAGGCGATGCTCGATCCGAGCTTCATGCCGGGCCGATGGTATTACTTCAAGAGTTGTGATGTCGCCGAGTTGACCGACGAGATCATCGACATCACCGCCGAGCGCTCGTTGCGAATATCCTCACCACTGACGTCGTTCCCCATCTGGCAGATGGGCGGCGCGGTCGGACGCATGGATAACGCAGAGACAGCGTTCAACGGTCGCACCGCCGGCTTCACCTACAACATCGGCGCTTGCACTCAGACGCGTCCTGGTTTCGACGAGGAGCGTGCTTGGGTGCGCGACTTCTGGTCAGCCCTGGAACCCTGGCACCAAGGGGTCTACGTGAACTTCCTCGGCGACGAGGGGGCCGACCGGGTGCGAGAGGCCTACGGCTCGGACAAGTACAACAGGCTGAGGGCGTTGAAACAGAAATATGACCCGGAGAACTTCTTCCGGCTGAACCAGAACATCGCGCCGAACTAATCAGCGATCCGCCGTCGGTCCGCTTTCTCCATCGCAGTCAAACTGTGCAGCGATTGTCAGATCCCATCGGCGAAGCACTCCGCAAACCAATTCAGCTGCCGGTCGACCTGGTAATCCACCCCGCCCTCGTGACGGTTGTGCGTGTAGACCTCGATGTCCTTGGCAACCCCGGCCGCGCCGCCGTAGGCATGGAACGCGGCGAACACCGTGGAGGGCGGGCATACCTCGTCCATCAGGGCGACCGAGAACAGGGCCGGCGCCGCTGCCCGCCGTCCCAGATGGACGCCGTCGAAGTATCCGAGAGTGTGGTACGCGGCCTCCTCTAGGTGCCGCCAGCCCGCGACGAACGCGGTGAGTTCGGCGTACGGGTGCGCGTCAGTGATCTCCGTGGCACGACGGAAGTGGCAGAGGAACGGTACATCGGGAGCCACCCCTCGAAGGGAAATGCCTGCCATGGGTGCTAGTCCCGCCGCCGCCAACGTGATGCCGCCGCCCTGGCTGATCCCGGTGACGATCAGCCGGTCGGGGTCAACCAGCGGGTGGGTACGCGCAACCTCGAGCATGCGGAGCGCATCCACGTAAACCCTGCGGTAGTAGTAGGTATCGCGATGTGTGATCCCAGCGGTGAGGAAGCCGGGAGCATGAATCCCTCCAGCGTCGGCTGAGACATCGTCGGTGATGGTTCCTCCTCCGGTGTGCCAACCCTGGCCCCGGGTGTCCATGCTGAAATGGGCCCAGCCGGCCTGGGCCCAAATGGTGTTGGTGTGCGGGTAGCCGCGGCCGCGAGAGTAACCGTGATACTGAATGACCGTCGGCAACGGACCGGTCGCTCCTGCGGGCACGTGGAGCCACGCCCTTACCGGAGTCCCGCCGTACCCGATGAAGCTCACGTCGTACGAATCAATCACTGCGAGCTTGTTGTCGATCTTGGTCGCCGTTGCCGCCAGGTCAAAGCCGCGCGCGACGTCGATCGTGTCCCGCCAGAAGTCGTCGAAGTCCGGTGGCTCGTACACCTCCGGCCGGTACTTCCAAAGCTCACCCAGGCTGAGATCGAACATCGCCATGGTCGGGCACTCTAGCCGCCGCGCCTCTGCACAGGCACGCGTCCCCTTGACGAACCACGCCCGCAGAGGGATCGGGCCATTGCCAGCATCACCCTCTGTCACGGCATGATGGCAGAGGACGAGCAGCCCCAATCAGCACGTGGAAGGGAATGATCATCAGTGAGCACCGCAACCGAACGCAACGGCAAGCTCCGAATCGCCGCCGTGGGTCTGGACCATTCCCACGCCTTCGGGCAGATCGAGGGGCTGCTGGGCCAAGGTTGTGAGTTGGTGGGCCTCAGCTCCGACGACCCAGACAGCGCCATCGCCCTAGCGAGCCGGCGGCGCTGGCCGGACGCGCCCTGGGTTGACGACCCGGTTCATCTGCTGCATGACCCGTCCATCGATCTGATCGTCACCGCGGCCGTCCCGGACGGACGCGCTGCCATCGCCATCGAGGCTCTGCGCAACGGCAAGGATGTCGTTGCCGACAAGCCTGGGTGCATCAGCCTTCAGCAGCTTGACGAGATCAAGAAGGCGGTGGCCGAGTCTGGCCGCTTCTGGTCAGTGACTTACTCCGAGCGGTTCGAGGTGCGCTGCGTGACCAGGGCCGGTCAGCTCGTCCGGGAAGGCCGGATCGGTCAAGTGGTGCAGACCCTCGGACTCGGACCGCACCGTGAAGGTGACCGCGCCCACCTTGCTGGGGGTGAGGGGCGGCCCGACTGGTTCTACGACTGGGAGCGTACGGGGGGCATCCTCACCGACATCGCCAGTCACCAGATCGACCAGTTCCTGTGGTTCACAGGCGCTGACACCGCCGAAGTAGTGTCCAGCACGGTGGCGAACTACACCCATCCCGAGGCGCCCCGGATGCAAGACTTCGGCGAAGCGGTGCTGCGTACTGACAACGCACATGCTTACATCCGAGTTGACTGGTACACCCCGCAAGGCCTTCCCACCTGGGGCGACGGTCGGCTCATCATCTTGGGCACGGAGGGCTACATCGAACTCCGCAA
>DATFOP010000441.1:0-2936 GCA_035265505.1 Propionibacteriaceae bacterium
CGAGATATGGAACAATTCCCGCCAATCCCGCTGGCCGAATGGCGCGACACCAAAGAAACGCTGCACCGGTTCTGCCAGGTCATCGGCAAGATCCGGCTGGCCGCCAGCGTCCGGCGCAACCACTGGTGGAACGTGCCCTTCCACCTCACCGGCCGAGGCATCACGACCCGACCCATGGGCCAGATCGACGGCAACCCGATCTTCACCATCGACTTCGACTTCGTCGACCACCAGCTGTATGTCCAAGCCGTGGACGGCACCGCAGTGTCGATCCCACTCCATGGCCAGTCGGTGGCGTCGTTTCATCGCGCGGTGTTCGAGGCGTTAGCCAACCTCGGGATCAAGGTGAGGATCGCCAACCCGAGGCCGTTCGACCTGCCCGATGCCGACCGCCGCTTCGCCGACGACACCGAACACGCCACCTACGATCCGGCCTGGGCCAGCCGTTACTGGCAGGTCCTCAGCCAGATCAACCTGGTGTTGGAGGAGTTCGCCGGCCGGTTCTCGGGCAAGGTCAGCCCGGTCCACCACTTCTGGCACACCTTCGACATCGCCCACACCCGCTTCGCCGACCGCCACATCGACCAGCCGCCAGAGGCTGATCCGGTGACCCGCGAGGCGTACTCGCGCGAGGTGATCAGCTTCGGCTTCTGGTTCGGCGACGACCGCTTCCCCGAGCCGGCGTTCTACGCCTACAGCGCCCCGGAGCCGGCCGGCCTGGCCGACCAGCCGCTGCAGCCGGCGGCCGCCTGGTGGGACCCACGCGACGGCAGCCACCTGGCCGTCCTGCGCTACGACGACGCTCGCGCGACCAACGATCCCCGTGCCACCGTGCTGGGCTTCTACGAGAGCGCCTACCGGGCCGGGGCCCGGCTGGCCGGCTGGGACACCGGGCGGCTCGCCTGCCCTGGCGGGATCACCGACCCGCACCGACACCAACACCTGTCGTGGAAATAGCCAGGCCGACGACGATAGAGGACAGCAACGATCCACCTCTACCGACCTCGCTGACTCGCAGCGCCGGCATGCCTTGGCGGTGGTCGGCGAGCTCACCCAAGATGAACCCTTGACCCGGATCCCAGGAGGCGGGGATGGACCAGACCCGGGCGCGAACGCTGCTCGCCGCCGAGCGAGTCCAGCTCAAGCGGCTGCTGCAGGCTGAGACCGGCGAACCGCAGGCAGCGGATGTGGGCGATGAAGTCGACGACGCCGACCGGCGCAACGCCGAGCAGACCGGCACAGCCGTCGACCAGCTCCTACGGGCACGGTGGGCGGCGCTCGAGCGGGCCGAGGCGCGGCTTGCCGCCGGCAGCTATGGCCGGTCGGTGCACAGCGGCCGGCCGATCCCCGACGAGCGGCTGGAGGCCGACCCACTGGCCGAGCTGACCGTCGAGGAGGCGGCCGCAGCCGAACGCGGCACGCTCGAGGACACCGGCGAGGCGGTCGGGTTGGTGTCGGCCAGTCATCCCTTCGAGGTGCTCGCCGACCCCGATATCACCCCGGAGGAGGAGCAGGCAAGCGAGGAGGACGACGACGAGGAGCCTGCCCTCGAGCCGAGCTTGGGCATCCACATCGAGCGCGACGATAGGACCCGGTAGCCCGGCAACAGAGGTTCCCAGCACAGCGCCAACGACCAAGTCGAACGCGCCACCAGGTGCGATGCCGTGCCAGTGGCTGCCCCTGTCGGGCGCCACCTTCGAAACTGGAGCAATGAATGAGTTCCAACAGCATTCCCCTTCGGCCGCCCATGACTCGTAATGCGGGGACCTTGCTCGGGCAGACCATGGGGCTGGTCGCGGTCACCGCGGGCCTGTTCGCGGTCGGCGCCTACCTCGGCCGAAACGCCTCCTACCAGTGGGGCTGGGTGCTGTTCATCGCCGCGTTCGGCTGCCTCATCGGCATGAACGTCGCGGCCCAGCGATCCCAGGGGTTCACCGTCACCCTCTTGTTCGGGTTCGGCCTGCTCATCGGATTGGCCACGGCGCCCACGCTCAGCTACTACGCCAGTGCCGATCCGCAGGCGGTCTGGCAGGCCGGCGCAGCGACGGCGCTGTTCATCGCCGGGTTCGGGGCCGCCGGCTACGCGACCCGCCGTGACCTGTCGGCGCTGGCCCGCGCCCTGTTCTGGGCTGTGATCGGCCTGATCGTGTTCGGCATCGTCGCCATCTTCGTCCAGATCCCCAACGGCGCGCTCATCTACGCGGTCCTTGGCCTGGTGATCTTCGCCGGCTTGACCGCCTTCGATTTCCAGCGCCTTCGCCGCAGCCAAGACATCCGGACCGCCCCGTTGCTCGCGGCCTCGATCTTCCTCGACATCCTCAACGTGTTCCTTCTGCTGCTGTCGCTCTTTGGCGGCAGCAAGGACTAGACGGCGTTCCTGCGCTGGCTCCTGCAAACCGCCCCGACCCGATGCCCCAGATCCATTGGCACGCCTGCCGCCCGGGCATTCCCATGGGCGCGACGCTCCTGAGAGCACGATCGTGATGACGGGTACAGCGCGCACCGAGAAACGAGGACGTCGGTAGCGAATGCCTCCCGTCTTGCCCTTCGGCAAACGCGCCTCCTGGCGAGTCACCTTCGACAACCCACCCCTAACCTCATCGACCCGAGACGATCATCGCGCTGCGCCCTCCTCCGCGACCGGGCGACCAGGAAGCAGACCGGGGCTATCGAAGGGGTGCAACGTGCCGACGAGGCGATCAGGCTTCGTGCCGTCACCAACCTGCCGCCGAGCTATCGGCCGCGGTCGGCCAAGGCACCGACGGAGCACCCACCACCGGTCCCGACTAACCTCCAGTTCAGGAGAGACCCGAGGACCCCATGACTCAGCCGCCCCAGCCGACCGAGCCGTTCCCTCAGCACCAGAGGCTGTCTGAGCTGGTCACCGCGCTCGGCTTCCGGCGCTATCCGCTGTTCCTGACCGGGCTCCTCTACCA
>DATFOP010000442.1:0-10693 GCA_035265505.1 Propionibacteriaceae bacterium
AATCGTCACGCTCGCGTCCTCATCTACGCCGCATCTTCACGCGCCGGATCAGGCTCGGGGCAACTCACCGGACCCAGTGCGAAAAGAACTTACCTCACTGCGATGGCGGCTTCCATCTCCCCCAGAGCGCGTCGGGCCGCCACACGAAGCGCAGCAGGCGCCGGGCCGGCGTTCATCACCTCCCGGCTCATGGACGGCAGCACATTGGCGCGTGCCGTGCCGAAGACCGTACCCAGATCGCTAACCGTTGCGCCTTGGGCGCCGAGACCTGGAGCGAGAATCGATCCGTTCAGCCGGCTAAGGTCGACGCCCGGTGCGGCGATGGTGGCTCCGATGACGACGCCGACCGAGCCCAGCCCGGCGCCGGAGTTGTGGCCTGCTGCCCGATCGATGACGAGTTGACCTACGGTGCCGCCGTCGGCTGTCATGGCGTGCTGGATCTCGGGACCTTCGGGGTTGCTGGTGAGAGCAAGGACATAGACGCCGCGACCCTGGGCGATGGCGAGCTCGATGGCATCCTCGAGGGAGCCGAAGCCCAAGTAGGGGCTGAGGGTGATGGCGTCGGCGGCCAGCGTCGAGCCGTCGGTCAGATAGGCGGCGGCGTAGGCCGCCATGGTCGAGCCGATGTCGCCGCGCTTGACGTCGAGGAGCGACAGGGCGCCGACGGCGGCGATGTCGGTCAAGGTCCGTTCGAGGACCGCGACGCCCGCTGCCCCGTACGCCTCGAAGAAGGCAGACTGTGGCTTGAACACCGGCACCAGTTCGCCGAGCGCCTCCACCATGCCGCGCGCGCAGCGCTCCAGGCCCGTCGGGTTCCCCGGCAGGTCCCAGGAGGTGAGGACGCCGGGATGCGGGTCGATCCCGACGCACAAGGGGCCGCGTTGGCGGAGTGCAGTCACGAGCCGTTCGCCGTAGCTGATCACGAGGCGCGGACCGGAGGTTGAAGTCGGTTCAGCTCGGAGACCAGGGCCGGACCGCGGTAGATGTAGCCGGTGTAAACCTGCAACAGCCGAGCGCCGGCGTCGAGCATCGCCTGTCCGTCGTCGCGGGTGAAGATGCCGCCCACCCCGATGACCGGTAGCGAAGTGCGGGCGGTGAGAAAGGCGACAACCTGCCGAGCACGCGCGGCCAAAGGTGCCCCGGAAAGCCCGCCGGCTTCGGCAGCCGCCGCCTGATCAGCGGGATGCAGGCCATCGCGGGCCAGCGTCGTGTTAGTGGCGATCAGACCCTCAACACCCTCCTCGGTACACGCCGCGAGGGCCTCCTCGAGGGCGTCCTCGGTCAGGTCAGGGGCCAGTTTGACGAAGATCGGCACCGGCGGACGGCCGGCACCGATCCGCCATGCCTCGCCGACCAGAACGCTGATCAGTTGCCGGAGGGTGGCGCCATCCTGCAGCGTCCGCAGGCCGGGAGTATTCGGGCTGGAGACATTGATCGCCAGATAGTCGGCGTACGGAGCGAGCAGGCGCAGCGACGTGAGGTAGTCCTCGGCGACCTCGGCCAGTGGGGTGATCTTGGACTTACCGATCGAGATACCGAGCGGAATGCCCATGGCCTGGTTGCCGCGGACGACGCCAGCGGCGGAGAGGCGGTCCGCGAGTGCCCTGGCACCGGCGTTGTTGAATCCCATCCGGTTGATCAAGGCTTGGCTGTCGGGCAGCCGGAACAGGCGCGGACGATTGTTGCCGGGCTGCGCGTGAGCCGTCACGGTACCTAGCTCGGCGTGGCCGAAACCGAGCGCCGCCCAGGATCGAATCCCGGCCCCGTTCTTGTCCATCCCAGCGGCCAAGCCCACCAGCCCGGGAAACCGGATGCCGGCAATGTTCACCGGAGTGCGATGCCGGGCGCAGAGCGCCGCCGCGGCGGCTCGTGCGGGCCTGACTTCACCGGCTTTGGTGATCATCGCGAGGGTGCGTTCGTGGATCCGTTCCGCGTCGCCGTCGTACGCCCGGAACAGGACCGGCCGGAGCGCCCGCCGGTAGGCGACGTCAATCAACAACGGGATTGCGACCAGGATTGAAGGGACCGGACTCCGACGTTGCCCGACCGGATCGCCTCGATGCCCTGTACGGCGGCCGCCAGTCCTTGCACAGTTGTCACGCAGGGAATGTTCCGCAGCACCGCCGCGGTACGGATCTCGTAACCGTCGAATCGCGGGCGACCGTCCGGGCTCAATCCGTGGGGCGTGTTGAAGATCAGGTCGACTTCCCCATCCAGGATGGCCTGGACCACGGTCTTCTCGCCGTCGGGTCCGGGCCCCTGGCTGTACTTGCGGACCGGCCGCACCTTGACGCCGTGCCGCCGCAGCATGGAGGCTGTGCCGGCCGTGGCGAGGATCTCGAACCCCAGATCGGCTAGTCGCTTGACCGGGAAGATCACGAAGCGCTTGTCCCGGTTTGCGACCGAGACGAAGACGGTTCCCTTGGTGGGCAGTGGACCGAAACCGGCGACCTGGCTCTTGGCGAAGGCAGTGCCGAAGCCCATGTCCAGGCCCATCACCTCTCCGGTTGACTTCATCTCCGGGCCGAGGATGATGTCGACCGAGATCCCCTCCACGGTACGGAAGCGGTTGAAGGGCATCACCGCCTCCTTGACCGCGATCGGAGCCGACGTGTCCTCGGTCGAACCATCACCTTCTCGACGCAGGAGCCCTTCTCCGCGAAGCTCGGCGATGGTGGCGCCGAGCATGACCCGAGACGCAGCCTTGGCCAGCGGAGTCGCGGTCGCCTTGGAGACGAACGGCACGGTACGGGAGGCGCGCGGATTGGCCTCCAGGACGTAGAGCGTGTCCCCGGCCAGCGCGAATTGGATGTTGATCAGCCCCCGGACTCCGACCCCTCGGGCGATCGCCTCGGTGGAGCTGCGGATCCGGTCCACCACCTCGGCGCCCAGCGTGATCGGCGGCAGTGCGCAGGCAGAGTCGCCGGAGTGGATCCCGGCCTCTTCGATGTGCTCCATCACCCCACCGAGGTAGAGCTCGGACCCGTCATAAAGCGCGTCGACGTCGATTTCGACCGCGTCGTCGAGGAACCGGTCCACCAGCACGGGGTGGGCTGGCGATACCTCGGTAGCCCGGGCGATGTAGGACGAAAGAGTCGATTCGTCGTAGACGATCTCCATGCCTCGGCCACCGAGCACGTACGACGGCCGCACCAGCACCGGATAGCCGATGTCGTCCGCAATGGCTCTAGCGTCCTCGAACGACCGCGCCAGCCCGTACTTGGGGGCTGGCAGCTGTTCGGCTGCCAGCACCTGGCCGAATGCGCCTCTCTCCTCGGCCAGATGGATGGCCTCCGGGCTGGTTCCGACGATCGGGACCCCGGCGTCCTTGAGCGCTTGCGCCAACCGCAGTGGTGTCTGCCCGCCGAGCTGGACGATCACGCCGGCGACTGGGCCGGCCGCCTGCTCGGTGTGCACCACCTCCAGCACGTCCTCCAGCGTGAGCGGCTCGAAGTAGAGCCGGTCGGCGGTGTCGTAGTCGGTGGAGACGGTCTCCGGATTGCAGTTGACCATGATCGTCTCGTAGCCCGCGTCCGAGAGAGACATCGCCGCATGCACGCAGGAGTAGTCGAACTCGATGCCCTGACCGATCCGGTTCGGTCCACTGCCCAAGATCAACACCGCCGCCTTCTGCCTGGGGGCGACCTCGGTTTCCAGATCGTAGGAGCTGTAGTGGTACGGCGTCCGGGCTGCGAACTCAGCCGCGCACGTGTCCACGGTTTTATAGACCGGACGGATCCCGAGCGCCCATCGGACACCTCGCACGACCTCTTCACTGAGGTGACGGATGGACCCGATCTGAGCGTCGGAGAAGCCATGCCGCTTCGCCAGCCGGAGCACCTCAGCGGTCAGCTCGGGCGCGTCCTTGATCGTCTCGGCGACCTCGACCAGCAGCACCAGCTGATCAATGAACCAGGGATCGATCTTGGTCGCATCGTGCACCTGCTCCGGCGTCGCCCCGGCACGGAGAGCCTGCATCACCACGCCCAGCCGCCCATCGTGAGGCCGCGCCGCCCGCTCCAGCAGCTCCGCTACCACCGGTTCGGAGCCTGTCGAGTGATCGCCCACCGACCCTGGTTGAAGCTCAGGCATCGGAGCCGAGAAGTTGAAGGGTGCTTTGGGATCCTCGAGGCTCCGCAGGGCCTTGCCGAGGGCTTCGGTGAAGTTGCGGCCGATGGCCATGGCCTCGCCGACGCTCTTCATGTGCGTGGTGAGGGTCGAATCGGCGGCCGGGAACTTCTCAAAGGCGAATCGCGGCACCTTCACCACGACATAGTCGAGGGTCGGCTCAAAGCTTGCCGGAGTTTTCTCGGTGATGTCGTTCGGGATCTCGTCCAGGGTGTAGCCGATCGCCACCTTGGCGGCGATCTTGGCGATCGGGAAGCCGGTTGCCTTGGAGGCGAGCGCGGACGATCGCGAGACTCGGGGGTTCATCTCGATCACGATCATGCGCCCGTCGACCGGGTTGACCGCGAACTGGATGTTGCAGCCGCCGGTCTCAACCCCGACGGCCCGGATGATGCCGATAGCGACGTCCCGCATCCGCTGGTACTCGCGGTCGGTCAGCGTCATCGCCGGCGCCACGGTGATCGAGTCGCCGGTATGGACGCCCATCGGGTCGAGGTTCTCGATCGAGCAGACGATCACGACGTTGTCGGCCCGGTCCCGCATGACCTCGAGTTCGTACTCCTTCCAGCCGAGGATCGATTCCTCGACCAGCACCTCGGTCGTCGGACTGGCGGCCAGTCCCGCACCGGCGATCCGGCGAAGATCGGCCTCGTGGTAGGCGAATCCCGATCCGACTCCGCCCATGGTGAAGCTCGGCCGGACCACCAGCGGATAGCCAAGATCATCGGCGACGGCGAGTACGTCGTCGAGCGAATGGCAGATTCGGCTGCGCGCTACTTCCGCGGGACCGCCCTCGATCCCGCTCAGACCTTCAACCACCGACTTGAACTGCTCGCGGTTCTCACCGCGCTGGATGGCCTCGATCGAGGCGCCGATCAGCTCAACGCCGTAGCGTTCGAGGACGCCACCCTCGTGCAGTTCGACCGCTGTGTTGAGCGCCGTCTGGCCGCCCAGGGTGGCCAGCAACGCGTCGGGCCTTTCGATGGCGATGACCTGCTCGACGAATTCGGGCGTGATCGGCTCGACGTAGGTCGCGTCGGCGAATTCCGGATCAGTCATGATCGTCGCCGGGTTCGAGTTGACCAAGATCACCCGGAAACCGTCCGCTTTGAGGACACGACACGCCTGGGTCCCCGAATAGTCGAACTCACACGCCTGGCCGATGACGATCGGACCTGATCCAATGACCAAGATCGACTTGATGTCCGCACGCTTCGGCATTCAGGTGCCCTTAGCCTGTGGAAAGTCACCGGCGGTGGACATCACATCGACAAATCGATCGAACAAGTAGCCGGCGTCGTGTGGGCCAGCGGCTGCCTCGGGGTGGTACTGAACGGAGAACCCGAGCACCCGGCCTTCGTCGTTCCGCAGCTCCAACCCCTCGATGACCTGATCGTTGAGTCCGACATGGCTCACCCGAGCGAGGCCGTACGGTGTTCGTACTTCGGTATCCAGCGGTGCGTCAACCGCGAAGCCGTGATTGTGGGCGGTGACCTCCACCCTCCGGGTCCGCAGGTCCATCACCGGTTGGTTGATGCCGCGATGCCCGTAGCCCAGCTTGTACGTGCCGAAGCCGAGCGCGCGGCCGAAGAGCTGGTTGCCGAAACAGATGCCAAAGAAGGGGATGCCTGCCGCCAGCACCTGCTGCAGCAGCGCGATCTGGCTGGTAGCCGCCTCGGGGTCGCCCGGACCGTTCGAGAAGAAGACCCCGTCAGGTGCAATCGCCGGGATCTCTGCGAACTTCGTGGTGGACGGCACGACGTGCACTTCGATGCCCCGCTCCGCCATCCGAAATGGCGTCCGCGACTTGATTCCGAGGTCGATGGCAACCACCCGGAAGCGTCGCTCTCCATCGGCAGCAATCACGTACGGCGCGCTCGTCGTGACCTCGTCGGCCAGGTGAGCGCCCTGCATGGCAGGGGCAGCCCTGACCCGCTCCAGCAATCTCTTCGGATCCGACTCGACGCTCGACACCGCGACGCGCATTGCCCCACGCTCGCGAAGATGGCGAGTGAGGGCACGGGTGTCGACGTCACACATCCCGACGATGCCCTGCGCCGTTAGCTCGGCATCCAGGCTGCGTCGCGACCGCCAGCTTGACGGCACGCGTGCCGCATCTCGAATCACATAGCCGGCGACCCAGATCTGACCGGATTCGTCATCCTCGTCGTTCCAACCGGTATTGCCGATGTGCGGGGCGGTCGCAATCACCACCTGCCGGTGGTAACTCGGGTCCGTAAGCGTCTCCTGGTAACCCGACATCGCCGTGGCGAAGACCGCCTCACCTACCGTCTCGCCGATCGCCCCGAACGCGTGACCACGAAAAGTCCGGCCGTCTTCGAGAACCAGGAGCGCGGGCGGTGACTGAACACCGGTGGATGAGGGCGGGCTCGAATCGGCTGCGAGCATGACCGTCCTTTCCTGCCTCACTGGACAGGTCTTAAAGGGTGGCTGATCGCGTCGAAGGCTACCACCCGCCGGCACGCTCGGACGCCAGGTAAAGGTCAGCGGCAAGCCTCGTGCTGGTTGATCTGGACATGTCGCCCGGGCGCACCGCCGATTCACTAGCCTGAACCGGTCGGTTCGCACTCTTCCGAAGGGTCACTCATGCAGGCAAGGCAGCGCGTGTTCTCCGCCGCCGGCATCGCCATGACGGCCACCTTCGTCGGTGTGATCGCGGCAATGGGCCTGGTCCCGGCCGTGTCTGTACCTGGCTTCAGCGTGCCGATCACCATTCAGTCGATGGGCGTCATGCTCGCGGGATCGATCCTGGGCCGGTGGCGGGGGGCCGCTGCCGTGACGATCTTTCTGATCCTGGTGGCTCTCGGACTCCCGCTGCTGTCCGGCGGGCGTGGCGGCTTGGCCGTATTCTTCGGGCCGAGCGTCGGATTTCTGCTGGGCTTTCCGGTCGCCGCCTTCGTGATCGGGTGGCTGTCCGAGCGGCTCAGCGCGCCTCGGTCGCTCCCCCGCTGTATCGCGGTGAATGTGCTCGGCGGCATCGTCGTCCTATATGCCTTCGGTACCGTCGGCGTCGCCTTGGTCACCCACGTGTCGCTCGGCGCGGCCATCATCGCGAGCTGGATCTATCTGCCCGGTGATCTGGTCAAGGCGGTGGCCGCAGCCGTGATCGCGCGAGGTGTCCACCAGGCGTTGCCCGGACTGCTGATCGACCGGTCAGAGCGTGAACCGTCGCCCCTTGCCGCCTGATCGCGGTCACGAGGTTCCGACGCTTCAGGACTGTCCGGATCCGGTTGCTGCCCTGCTAGCAGCTCATCGCGCTGGCGGCCTCGTGTCGCTGCGCACCTCCGGTACGACCGGCCGGCCGCGGCAGGTCATCCGGACGGCGGCCTCCTGGGTGGACAGCTTCCCTGTTGTAGCTCAGCTCATCGGCCTGGAAGGAGACAGTCGAGCCTGGGTGCCGGGGCCGCTTGGCGCGACGATGAACCTCTACGCCGCGGCGCTCGCGACCTACCTGGAGGCATCGCTGGTCGACAGCCTCTCCAGGGCGAGCCACGCCTTCCTGACCCCCACCGGATTGATCCAGTTGCTCGCTGAACCGGCGCCAAAGGACCTGCATGTGATCATCGCCGGAGACCGGCTCGGGGAGGGGCTTGCTGACCGCGCCGCGGCGCGGGGATGGCGGGTCAGCCATTACTACGGTGCGGCACAGCTGTCGTTCGTCGCCTGGGGCAGAGACGAGGCCAGCCTGCTGCCGTTCCCGGAGGTGGCCGTTGAGGCCCGAACTGATGGCCGCCTCTGGGTCAGCTCACCCTGGTTGTGCGAGCAAGTGATCGCTCCGGACGGGGCGCCGCCAGCGTTTCAGGTGGAAGCCGAGGCTGGCACCGGACGTCGCTGGGCCACTGTCGGTGACCGTGGCCAGATAGCTGCTGATGGTCGAGTAGTCGTCCTGGGTCGCGATGATGTCATCCTCACCGGCGGCGCCACCGTGCTTGTCGGCGACGTCGAGGCGGTGCTGCGGCCAGCGGCGCGTGGTGAGGTGTGCGTCGTACCGCAGCCGCATGATCGGCTGGGTTCGGTGCTGGTTGCGGTCTGCACCGACATCGCGGACCTCGGCAGGCTTGCTGGCCATGCCCGTACGAGCCTCGCTGGCCCGTTCCGGCCGCGGCGCTGGCTGCATCGACCCGAGCTGCCGCTGACCGCCGCCGGAAAGGTCGATCGCGCTGCCCTCGCTCGTTGGGTGGCACAGGCGCGTGGCGATTCCGCGCACCCGTCCAAGCCGCTACCGAATCTGGCAGCCGCTACCGAATATTCGCGAGCGGATGCCAGATTGGGTAGCGGCTCGGACGAGGTCGTGGACGGTCGGATTGGGTCGGTGTGATGGCCGACAGTGGGTCGAGCGTGGCGATTGTCGCTGCACGGCGGACGCCGATCGGTACGGCCGGACATGGGCTGGCCAAGCTCACCGCGGCAGATCTGGCCGCGCCAACGCTCGAAGCCGTGGCGCAGGACCTACGCGCGTTGGACATCGAGGACGACCCGGACGAAGTTGTGCTCGGAAATTGCCTCGGTCCCGGAGGCAACGTGGCGCGCGTCGCAACGCTACAAGCCGGCCTGCCGGCCACCGTGCCGGCACTCACCGTCGATCGGCAGTGCGGCAGCGGTCTGGCAGCGGTCGGGATTGGTGCGTCTCTGATCAGCTCCGCTTCCCGCTGCAGCCCGCTCATCCTCGCCGGTGGTGTCGAGTCGGCGTCGACGGCACCCTGGCGCTTCTGGCCGCCGGTCGACGGATCACCGCCACAGCGCTACGAGCGCGCGCCGTTCGCGCCCGCTGAGCTCGGTGATCCCGACATGGGCGAGGCCGCCGACCTCCTTGCTGTGTGGGCAAATATCAGCCGGGAACGCCAGGACGCGTACGCCGCTCGCTCCCACATGTTGGCCGTCGCGGCTCGCGAGCGAGGCGCTTACGACGAAGAGGTCACGCCGGTCGGTGGACTGACAGGCGACGAGCGGCCGCGGGCGGGTCTTACCCTCGAGCGCCTCGCCAGGTTGAAGCCTGCCTTCCGGGACCGCGGCACGGTGACCGCAGGCAACTCCTGCGGAGTCAGTGACGGCGCAGCCGTGGTGGGACTTATCGCCGAGGCCAGACGGCGCCAGCTTGGCTTGTCCGGCCTGCGGCTAGTCGCCACGGCAACCGCTGGAGTCGATCCGCGGCGGCCTGGGCTCGGCATCGTTCCGGCGGTCCAGCAGGCCCTCGACCACGCCGGGCTGAAGCTGGCTGAGATCGATGTGCTCGAGTTCAACGAGGCGTTTGCCGGCCAGATCCTCGCCTGTACCGATCGTCTTGGCCTCGACCCAGAGCGCCTATGTCGTCAAGGCGGCGCCCTCGCGCTCGGACATCCCTGGGGGGCATCCGGCGCCGTGCTACTGGTCCGGCTGTTCAGCCAGCTGATTCGTACGGAGTCCGGGCGCTACGGCCTGGCTGCGATCGCGGTCGGCGGCGGACAGGGCGTCGCAATGGTGGTCGAAGCATGCCGCTGATCCAGGTGATCGGCGTCTCCCACAGCTATCCGCACGGTACGGGTCGCCGGCAAGTCTTGCGCGATGTGTCCGTCGCCATGGGGGAGTCGAGGGTGGGCGTCATCGGCGCCAACGGTTCGGGTAAGTCCACATTCGCGCGGCTGCTCAATGGTCTCGTCGTCCCCGACGTCGGTCGGGTGCTGGTGGACGGTCACGACACCCGGCGGGAGGGCCGAGCCGTACGCCGGCTGGTCGGCTTCTGCTTCACCGATCCCGACGCGCAAATCGTCATGCCCACCGTGCGGGAAGACGTCGGCTTCGGGCTGCGACGGCGAGGAGCCGGAGCGGATCAAATCACCGAGCGGATCGATCGGACCCTGGCCGATTTCGGACTGGCTGATCATGCCGACCACGCGGCGCATCTGCTGTCGGGCGGCCAGAAGCAGCTGCTGGCGCTGGCCTCGGTCCTCGTGACGGGGCCCGCAGTGTTGATCATGGACGAGCCCACCACGCTGCTCGACCTGCGCAACGCCGAGGCAGTCGGACGGATCGTTGCCTCGCTCCCCCAGCAGGTCATCTTGCTCACCCACCACTTGGACCTGCTGAAAGGCTTCGACCGCGTGCTGGTCTTCGACGCGGGGCACCTTGTGGACGATGATGCGCCGGCCGCGGCGATTGCCGCCTACCGGGATCGGATGCGATGAGCTTCGTCACGACGTATCTGCCGGGTCGTACGGCGATCCACCGCCTGCCCGCCGGCCTCAAGCTGGCGGTCCTGGCGGCGACGGGGGTCGCCCTGGCGATTTTCGATCAGTGGTGGGAGCCGGTGGCCTTGCTCGGTCTGGTGCTGGCCTGTTACCCGTTGGCCGGAATGCCGGTTCGAGCCGTTTCCGCGCAACTGCGGTCGATGGGCTGGGTCCTGCTGGCTGTCGGAGTCTTTCAGCTGATCGTATCGGGATGGCGATCCATGGTGGACGTGCTCGTCACGGTCGTCGTCATGGTGCTCGCCGCCGGTTTGATATCCCTCACCACGAGCATGGAGGCACTCACTGAGTTCCTGCTGCGGATCTTGCGGCCGCTGCGCCGT
>DATFOP010000443.1:0-3103 GCA_035265505.1 Propionibacteriaceae bacterium
CGTCGGATAGGCGTGTCGGGTTCGCTGATCGACCATGGAAAGCGCAACTTCACCCGCCTGGGAGCCGACGCGGGACTGTTCGCCGAGGCGTACTTCGACCCCCAGGACGTTCTGGAGCTGGTGCGGCAACCGGTGCTCGGCGTATGGGGCAGCCGCGATCTGCAGACCCCGCCTGAGGACAACCCTCCGCTGTTCGCCCAGGCCCTCCGGCGGGGCGGCAACACCCACTACACGTTCCGCTTCTTCGCCGGCGCCGACCACGCCGCGCACGTGAGCCCAGATGGCGGCGTCACTCGGGGACTGGAGCTGGCACCCGGGTACGCCGAACTCGTCGGCTCTTGGATCAGGGACGTGACAAGCGGACGCCTACCCAATGCCGACACCTTGCCGCCACCCAAGCAGGACTACCCGAGCACTGAGGCACCACCCTCAGCATGGTGGGAGTCGCGCTGGATGCAGCTGGCTGCATTCGTGCTGTTCATCGCGGCATTCACCGCCTACCCTCTGGTGGCTTTGATGCGACGGTTGCGGGGGCAGAGGGTAGGCCCGACAAGCCGATGGGCTCGCCTACTCGCAGGCGCGGGCTTCGCCGCTACGGTCGGCCTCATCGGCTACCTCTTCTATCTGATGGCCGCCGGAAGATCACCAGACCCCGGGCCCATCATCGCCGGCAGACCCCTGCCGTGGCTCGCGCTGCAAGGGCTGGCCGCGGCCGTCGTCGTGGCCGCCATCGCCACTGCGCTGGCATGGCGCCGTGCCGGCGCAGACCTCCCAACAGGAGAACGCGCACGGCTCGGACTGCTGCTCACCGCCGGAGCCGTGTTCCTCCCATGGGCTTTCTACTGGGGCCTGCTTCTCCCCTGACCAGATCCACTGAGCGACCCTATCGGCCGTGGTGGGTAGCTGACCGACGTGGCAGAGCGTGAGCGGTACGTCATCAGATGCCTCCAGGGCCGGCGGGTCGTTGGGAGAACCTGCGATGGGAGAAGATGGCGGCCATGGCCGTCATCTGCATTACGGGTTCCTCCGACGGCATCGGGCTTGCGACGGCGCGGGTCCTGCTCGCTGATGGCCATCGGGTGCTGATCCATGCGCGCAACCAGGATCGGGGCCGTCCAGTTCTCGAGCAGCTCGGTGGCGAGACGACGCTAGTCACGGGGGATCTGGCCCAGCTTGATGAGGTGCACCGACTTGCCGACCAGATCCACGCGAACGGCCCGGTCGACGCGCTCGTCCACAACGCCGGAGTCTGGGTGCGCGGGAATACACCGCGGACGACGGCCGATGGGCTCGAGACCACCTTCGCCGTGAACGTCCTGGCCCCTCACCTCCTCACTAGCCTGCTGGCGGCGGACCTGCAGAGTCGGCTGCTTTGGCTCGGCTCGGGCACCGCGAACTTCGGCCGACCTGACCCCGCCACCCTGGGCCGGCCGCAGGAGCCGAGCCAGGCGTATTCGGACAGCAAGGCCTGTGACGTCGCCCTGGCGCTGGCCTGGGGACGGCGGCTCCCCAGGGTCGCGTCGGCTGCGGTCGACCCGGGCTGGGTTCAGACCAAACTGGCCAGCGCCGGCGCTCCCGGTGATGTCACATCGTCCGCGGACACCCTCGCCTATTGCTGCACCGAGGCCGATCTGGCTTCCGCCCCGTACTGGAAGGACCGGGCGCCGATACCAGTTCCGCGACACCTGCAGGACGAGGGACTGCAAGACGCGATCGCTTCGGCCTGCGACCGGTTGGCGAGGATCGCATGACCATTTCGAGTGGTAGTAGCAGCTTCTGTCCCAGCCCGCGACAGGCCGACGAGGCGGTGCCGCGGCGCGCGCTGGGAGCGCTGTCAGTTCGTACGCGTGCCTGCGAAGGCGGGCCGAGCGACGTCGAACAGCGCGATGTCGTGCGGGGTCGTCCCGGTCTGGACGAGGTCGGCGACGATCTCCCCCACCACCGGCACGAACTTGAACCCGTGGCCGGAGAAGCCGCAGGCCAGCACCACCTGGGAGGTGCCGCCGAGGAGGCCGAGCACGAACGCGTCGTCGGTCGCCGAGGCGTACATGCAGGTGGCGGCCTTCACGAGGCGTCCGCTGAGATGGGGGAAGAGCTGGCGGGCGCGGTGCACCATCTCCTCGACCTCGTGGGCGTGGACGGTGCGGTCGATGGTCTGCGGCGTGGTGGTCACCCCGTGGTTCTGCCGGTAGAAGGCGAGCTTGAGCCCGCCGGCGGGCCCGTCGACCATCGGGAAGCCGTACAGCTCCCCGTTGCCGTCGGTCTCCTCCAGGTAGACGGGGGTGGCCCTCGACGTAGGCCTCGTAGGGGACCTCGGCAGTGAAGTCCGGCTCGAGCCAGTAGAAGATTTGTCGCTCCACCGCGATCGGAACCGGTGGCGGCAGCAGAGTCGACACCCACGCGCCGGGGGTCAGTACGAGCCGGTCCGCGCCGTAGCGCCCGCGTGAGGTGACGACTTCCGCGCCCTCGCCAGGGGTCGGCGCCCAGTGGGTGACCGGCTCGGAGAAGCGCAGGTCGGCTCCGTCCCGACGGGCCAGGTCGACGTTGGCCAGCACCGTCTCCTCCGGACGGACGTAGCCGGCGTTCACCTCGTACATCCCCAGCGCGTGCTCCGGCGGCCGCATCGTCGGGAAGCGCGCAGCGATCTCTGCGGCGTCGAGCACCTCGTGCTCTAGGCCGTGCACGCGCGCGGACGCGAGGCTGCCGGTGAAGACGGGGCTCTCGGGGTCGCCGATGTAGATTCCACCGCACAGCCGCAGCAGGTCCCGGCCCGACTCCTGCGCGAGCTCGTGCCAGCCCTCGTACGCGCGGCGGAGCAGGGGCACGTACGCCGAGCCCTCGAAGTAAGCCTGACGCACGATCCGCGTGCCACCGTGCGCGGACCCGTGGTCGTGGGCGGCGCCGAAAGTCTCTAGCCCCACGACCCGCAGGCCGCGGGCGGCGAGCGTCCTGGCGGCCGCCGCGCCCATCGACCCGAGCCCGACGACGAGAACGTCGTAGCTGCCGTCCAGCCTTGCCATGCCCGCACGGTAGCCGACGGCGGTCCAGCGGTGACGTCGGACGGTACTCCCCGCGACCAGCACCGATCGCGGGGAGACTGCCG
>DATFOP010000444.1:0-3767 GCA_035265505.1 Propionibacteriaceae bacterium
GGAAGGGGTCCGAATACGGGAGGAGATTCGATGGCACGCACTCCGCTGGCCGACAGTCTGGAGCAGCTCGTTCGCGCGGTGGCGGCTGAGGAAGCGGCGGAACCGGATACGAGTCTGCCGGGCACGACGCGCCGAGGGCTACTGGCGGGCGGCGCCGGCCTAGCGGCCGCAGCGGCAGCCACCCGGTTCGCCCCGCTCGCCCCGGGGGCGACCGCTCCGCGAATCGTCGTGGTGGGCGCCGGTCTGGCCGGCCTGACATGCGCCTATCGGCTGAAGCAGGCCGGCTACACCGCCAAGGTGTACGAGGCGTCCGACAGGGTCGGCGGACGCTGCTGGACGATCCGCGGCGCCTTCGCCGAGGGTCAGATCGCCGAACATGGGGGTGAGCTGATCGACCAGGGGCACACCCAGATCCGCCACTTGGCGCGCCAGCTCGGGCTCAAGCTCGACAACCTGCTGGCCGCCGAGGAGAACGGAACGGAGCCGTTCTACTACTTCGACGGCCACGCGTACTCCTACGAGGAGGCCACGCGCGACATCAAGCGGATCTGGCAGCAGCTCCACAAGGACGTCTCGGCCGCCAGCTACCCGACGCTCTACAACCTCTCCACCGCGCGTGGCATCGAGCTCGACAACATGTCGATCCGGGCCTGGATCGAGAAGTACGTCCCCGGCGGCATCGGCTCCAGGCTGGGGCAGCTCCTGGATGTCGCCTACAACATCGAGTACGGGGCCGAGACGACCGACCAGAGCGCGCTCAACATGCTGTACCTGCTGGCCTACTCGGGGCAGGGGCAGCTGCGCATCTTCGGCCCCTCGAACGAGAAGTACCACGTCCGCGGAGGCAACGATCAGATCACCGATCGCCTGGCGGACGCGCTCCAGGGCCAAATCAAGCTCGGCCGAGAGCTGGTGGAGGTCCACAACAACGGCGACGGCACCTGGCGACTCACGTTCGAGCTCAGCGCGGGCGGCACCCGCTCCGTGACGGCCGACCGTGTGGTCCTGGCGCTTCCGTTCTCGATCCTGCGCAGCTCCGTCGACATCGCATCGGCGGGGTTCTCGACACTCAAGCAGACCGCTATCGAAAAGCAGGGCATGGGCACCAATTCGAAGCTCCACGTCCAGTTCAGGAAGCGCTTCTGGAACAAGCTCGGCTGTAACGGCGACACCTTCGCGGACACCGGCTACCAGAACAGCTGGGACGTCACGCGCGCGCAGCCGGGTGTCTCAGGAATCCTCGTCAACTACACCGGTGGGCTCGTGGGGGCGAGCTTCGGCGAAGAGACGCCGGATTTCTACGCCGACCAGTTCCTGACGCAGATCGAGCCGGTTCTGCCCGGCATCTCGAAGAAGGCGAACGGGCTCGAGACGCTCGACTTCTGGCCGGGATATCCCTGGACGAAGGGCTCCTATTCGTACTGGAAGGTCGGGCAGTACCACACATTCGCAGGGATCGAGCGCGAGCCGGAGGGGACCTGCCACTTCGCCGGCGAGCATACGTCAGTCGACTTCCAGGGCTACCTCAACGGCGCGGTCGAGACGGGCGAGCGCGCCGCGGGCCAGATCGTGGCCGCACTGGGCTGACGGCCTGATCTTCGGCCGGACGCTTCCTTCCCGGTACCCTCGCGGCGATGGCCGGACCGCGAGGTGACGTCGGCACGGAGACCGCCCCTGAAGCCGTCGGCGGCGACGGCCGCGGCGGCTCGAGAAACCCGCCATTCGCTCAAGCGCTACGAGGTTCTCGAGGAAATCGCGGGCGATCGCCGATCTTCGCGTCGCCCGCAGCTCGAGGGACTGGCTGCCTCAGGTCCGAGAGATGTTGGTGTCCTCGAGCGTCTCGATCTCCGCGCTCGTCGTCGAGCCGTCGATGAGCGTCTCACCGTCGACCACGACGGTGCCGGGTTCCGCCTGACCTTCGCCACTGGCGATAACACCGGCAAAATCGTTGGAGGCGATCGGGTCACGACGGAGTGCAACGGTCGACGGGGGCCCCTTAGCCGTGCACCAGCCCATGGGTGGTGTCCGGCCTGGCCGGCGGACGGCACACCTGAACGATCCGAGCGACGGACCACGCCGGAAACGTCGGCGTCGTCTCCGGTACGGCGAGGGCTAGCGGAGCTTTCGTGCGATCGGACGGGGCGGTGTAGGTCCCGTCCCGTTCGTCTCATGCGGCGCGTCGGAGGTGGCTGCGCTGGGTGTGTGGGTCTAGGGTGCTAGTCGGCTCGCGAAGATGCTCGAAGGGCCATCGCCCACGGTGGAGCCGAACCCCGACACGAAGCTGCTTGGGTCGTGGTCGAGTCCGACGTAGTCACCGAGGAAGTATCCGCGGGCAAACGGTGCCTCCCGGATGTTGAACGCAGGGCCGATTTGCGTCTCCTCGTTCCAGCTCGCGGGGTTGGCGCAATTCTCGCTGGCCGCATGGCAGTGAACGGCGTAATGCCGCGTCAGCAGCGTGGCTGTATCCGGGGTGTTCTCTCGGAAGTCGTAGTAGCTGACGCTGACAGTCCCGTCAGCGCCGACATCGACCGACGGCGTGAACGCCTGACGGTCGCCTATGGGCTCAGTCTCGGGGGTTAGGTTGACCTTGATCGTGTCCGACCAAGTCTGCCCACCGTTGGTCGACTGCGAGAACGCGATGCTGTCGTACACGAAGAAATCGCCGAAGGCAACGCCTTCGAATGGCTTGCCACCCGGGCCGAAGCGCGAGTCCATCCACACCGCGTATAGGTTGCCGTTCGACTCGTTGACGTCCACTTCCGGGATCAAATCCCCGCTGCGGATCGGGCACGGCGCCCCGGTCGGGGACGGAACCGGACAGGCAACCGGCTCTGGGTCGATCGTGCTGCTCCCCCTAAAGAGGGTCATGGGCAACTGATCGTCGATGCTACGTGGCTTGCTCCACGTGACGCCGCGATCGGCCGAGACGATGAACGAAACTAGGACCGGTCCGATGCCACCGCGCCGCCTCGAGTTGTTGACGATGTCGCCGAAGAAGTCGAACAGCTGACCCTGCGGCCGCACCACGATTTGGTTGCCGATCGTCTGCTTATTTGCGCCGCTCTCGTAGATCTTGCGCGCCGGCTCCCATGAGTCGCCGCCATTCGTGGTACGCGTGAACCAAATCGGACCCTTGAAGCCGAGGCCGATCGGGTTCTCCAGGGCGTGCTGAGCCCGGGACGGGTCTTGCGCCCGATCCCAGACCGCGTACACGAAGTTCGGGTCGTTCGGGTCCGCTGTCATCGAGTTCTTGTCGTTCAGGTAATTCGGATCGGTGTCCTGCCGCAGGGTGATTGGCTGCTCCCACGTGACGCCGCCGTTGGTGGAGCGGTTGTAGATCATCGCGTTGTCGCCGAAACCGCCGGTAGGCGGGTCGGGGTCGACCGACAGGGTCATCGCGTGCAACGTCCCGTCAGGGCCGAACGAGATCCACGGATCGGTGCCGCGCTCGAAGGACTGATCGTCGTCGGTGCAGCGTGACCGCTGCTCCGGCACCGTTCGGGTCCACGTGAGGCCGCCGTCGAAGCTGACTGCGGCGACGTTCCCCTTGGCGCCGCCGTTGGAGTAGCGGTCCTGCTGGTAGAAGGTCACGATATTGTTGGGATTGGTCGGATTCACCTCCAGCCACGGCTCCACCTCAGAACCTAGGAAGTTGATCCCAGAACCATCCGGCGGACATCCCGCCAGTGGATTTGTGCTCGAGACCTCCACGGGCGCCGTGGCCGTGAGGGGAAATGCCTCGGCGGAGACGGCGGCCGCAGCGAATA
>DATFOP010000445.1:0-8495 GCA_035265505.1 Propionibacteriaceae bacterium
GTCCTCCTCGCTGAGGGCGTCGAACATCAGCCGCCTCACCGCCCGGACATGGCCGGGAGCGGCCTCCTCGATCGCAGCACGGCCCTGAGGGGTGATCACGACGAAAGCTCCGCGGCCGTCCTCGGAGCATTCCACACGCGCCACCAGGCCACGACCTTCCATGCGCTTGACGTGATGGGACACCCTGCTGCGCTCCCACTGCAGCAGGCCGGCGAGGTCAGTGACCCGCACCCGACCCTCGGGATTGTCAGTGAGGTGAACCAGGACCTCGAAGTCCGGCATCGACAGGCCGGCGTCTTCTTGCAGCTCCCGCTGCAGCCTCGAAGCCAACTCTGTGTTCAGCTTCAGCCAGCCGCGCCACAGGTGCTCCTCCTGCGCGGTCAGCCAGCGAACATGAGAGCTCATCTCCTCCATCGTACCGGGAATAGTTGACACGTCACTTAGGTTGGGACCTGAGTACGTGACACGTCACCAACCGGCGACGTGACCCTCACTTTTCAGGAGCTCAGCATGACCACCCCTACCACTACCCCGGCGACCCTTGCCGACTTGTCCGGCACTTACGTCCTGGACAGCGCCCACACTCGCATCGGGTTCGTGGCCCGGCACGCGATGGTGACCAAAGTCCGCGGCCAGTTCAATGAGTTCGAGGGCAGTGGCGTCGTCGACGCCACCGACTTCACCAAGTCAACCGTCACCGTGACGATCCAGGCCGCGAGCATCGACACCCGCAACGAGCAGCGTGACGGCCACCTGCGCAGCAACGACTTCCTCGCGATGGAGGAGTACCCGCAGATCACCTTCGTCTCCACCGGCATCCAGCAGACTGGGCCGACCAGCGTCGAGCTGGCCGGCGACCTGACCATCAAGGGCGTCACCAACACCGTCACCATCCCCTTTGAATTCGAGGGCGCCGCGACCGACCCGTTCGGGAACCTGCGCGTCGGCTTCGAGGGTTCAGTGGTCATCAACCGCAAGGACTTCGGCGTCAGCTGGAACGTCGCGCTCGAGACCGGCGGCGTCCTGGTCAGCGACAAGGTCACCCTCGAGTTCGAGGTCTCCGCGATCAAGACCGCCTGAGGCCGCAGGCACCCCTCATTCGCGGGCAGCGGGGCCGACGATCTGGTCTCAGGCCGGCCCCGCCCCGCAACGGGACCCGCGCGCTAGCCGCCAGCGTTACCCGACAGCACTTAGGCCTTCTAGAAAGGCCGTAGCAACAACATCGAGGCGCCCGTCGAACACATGGGCACTTCCGGTGGGTTGGGGTGCGAGCGTGGCGTGAGACAGTTTGATCACTCCGATATCGGCGACCATGCACCGGCAACGGGCGGGAAGGAGGGGCATGAATCTGGAGAAGGTCATCTTCGGCTTCTTCGTGCTGCTCGCGGCAACGCTCAACTTCGGGTTCTTCATTGGCGACATCGACGATCCGCAGGTGCACAACATTTACGAGCTGTTCGCGGCGCTTGCTGTGAGCCTCATCGCCACCGTGCTGAAGTTCGGCGACCGCACACAGATCGGCGCAGTGCATCTGGCCACCAGTCTGGTAGCTGATCTGCAGTTGGTTGCGGCCGTCGTCGTCTGGATCTGGGCCCAGGAGATCTCGGCGCAGGGCATGACTGCGGCCCATACGGCCAGCATGGTCTCCCTGTCCGGTGGCGCACTGCTGGCCAACCTGGTCTCGGTCGTGCTGCTGGTCACCGAGACCGTCACCTTCCACCGCGGATGAAGCTGGTGCACCGTGAGCAACCCACTGCTGGTGTTCTGGGCTCAACTGTTCGGCCGTCGCGAGCCAGTGAGCCGCGTTCCGTCCGGCGCGCACATCGAGTCGTCGAGCCAGGCATCCTCGACCATCTTCCTCGTCATGCGGCGCATGCGGGCGCCGCTGATCACACTCATCGTCATCTTCTTCATCAGCGTTGTCGGCCTCACGTTGATCCCCGGTATCGGCCCGGATGGCCAACCGGCACGCATCAGCCTCTTCGAGGCGTTCTATTTCATGAGCTACACGGCGACCACGATCGGGTTCGGCGAGCTGCCGTGGCCGTTCACACCGGCGCAGCGGCTCTGGGTCACCTTCTCGATTTACCTTTCGGTGGTGGGCTGGGCGTACGCGATCGGCTCTTTGCTGACGCTTGTCCAAGACCGGTCGTTCCGGCACGCGCTGGCGATGCGGCGGTTCACCCGCAAGGTGTCACGGCTGCGTGAGCCGTTTCTATTGGTGGTCGGCTACGGACGCGCGGGCGAGCTGCTCGCCAAGGCCTTCGACGCGCTAGGACAGCAGCTGGTGGTGATCGACAAGTCGTCAGACCGGGTTGACGCCCTCGATCTGGGGTCCTATCACTCGGACATCCCCGGCCTGGTGGCCGACGCCGCCAATCCGCACCACCTGAGCGCAGCCGGTCTCGACCATCCCTCCTGCGCCGGCGTGCTAGCGCTCACCAACGACGATGAAACCAATCTCGCCGTCACGATGACGGCGGCGCTGCTGCGTCCCGACCTGCCCGTCGTCGCGCGGACCATCTCGGCCCCGATCGCGGAGCGGATGCATGCCTTCGGGACGCCGGCGGTGGTCAACCCCTTCGACCGATTCGGCGAGCATCTGCACCTGGCGCTGAACGCGCCGGCGTCCTACCAGCTTCTCACCTGGCTCGAGGCCGGTCCGGGCGCGGAACTGCCGGAGCGCGGCCGTCCACCGACCGACGGCCGATGGGTCATGTGCGGATATGGTCGGTTCGGTCGGGAGGTTACCGCGGACCTGCGGGCAGCGGGCCTTCAGGTCACCATCATCGAACCGACCGAGCAGGGCGATCCTCAGCCAGGAATGGTCGTCGGGGACGCCTCCGAACCGGAGGTGCTGGCCGGGGCTGGGCTCGCGAGCGCCGTGGGGCTCGTGGCCGGCACCGACAACGACACGACCAACCTCTCCATGCTTGCCACCGCGCGCCGTCTAAACCCCCGCCTGTTTCTCGCCGCTCGACAGAACCTGCCGACCAGCGCAGCCCTGTTCAAGGCCATGCGGGTGGATGCCCTCCTGGTTCCGACCGAGGTGGTTGCGCACGAGGTGTACGCCCAGCTCAGTACGCCGATGCTGTGGCGTTTCATCCAGAACATGCCTGCGCTGGGCGACCTGTGGGCGGCCGATCTCATCCAGCGGCTCCAGGACAACTGCGGTCGCGAGCTCCCCGCCCTCTGGAAGGTCAAGTTGGACCGGGAGCAGGCACCGGCCCTCGGCGGCTGGCTCGGGGAAGGCAAGGTCGTCCTGGGGGAACTGATGCGGAGCCCTGAGGATCGGGAGCGGCGACTCCGCGTGGTGCCGTTGCTGCTGCTACGCGACGGCAAAGCCGTCCTCACACCCGACGGCGAGACGGTGCTGGCCCGTGACGATGAGCTGTTGTTCGCCGGGCACGGCTCCGAGAGGCGGGAACTCGAGAGCACTCTGGTGGTCGACTCCACCGGAGCGTACGTGCTGTTCGATCAGCACATTCCATCGAGCTGGTTGTGGCGGAAGTTGTCCCGGCGGAGCCCCGCGCCCAGCACGCATGACGACCGCGGAGGGATGGCCAGCCACCATAGCTAGGTGCGGCTGCTGTCCTCGCGTCAGCCGCCTCTACGGCGGCGGAACCGGGAGCGCAAGCCCCGACTGAACAACTCCTCCGCCTGCTCCGCCTCCTCCGGCTCGGGTGCCAGCGCCCGCGCCGTTGCGGCGAGCCAGCCATTCACCGCAGCCCACAGCCGGCCGAGCAGGTCGAGCTGCGGGCCGCGGGTCGCCAGCGGGCCGCTGTTGAGCTGGACGATTCGTTTCCCGAGTTCGAGGGAGGCGGGGTCGCGCAGCACGACCGTCACGGTCTCGTCGGTCAGCGACAGCTCGAGCTGGCGGGCGGCGGCTTGGGCCGGCGTGTCATCGGCGGTGTCTTCGGTGCTGATCTCGTCCAGCTTGGCGGCGAGCCGGCCGAGGTCGATGCCGGCGTCGTTGAGCACCTTCGCCGCAGCACTGTCCGGCTGCTGCAGGATTGCCTCCAGGATGTGGTGGCTGCCGACTGGGGTCTCGCCGGCGAGTTCCGCAGCCAGCGTCAACACGTTCTGCGCCGCCGACGTGCGGTTAGCGCCGTGAGCCTCGCTCGCTGTCGGCGACTCAACCCGCGCTAGCACCTCGCTGCGGATCCGATCAAGCGGGTGCTTGTCCGCCAGGATCTGGGCGGCGATGCCCTCGCCCTCGCGGAGCAGGCCGAGCAGGATGTGCTCGGTGTCGATGTAGTTGTGCTTGAGCTGCAGCGCCTCGCGCAACGACAGCTCGAGCACCTTCTTCGCCCGCGGAGTGAATGGGATGTGGCCGCCGGGTGACGCCTTACCCCGACCGACAATCGTCTCCAGGCTGGCGCGCACGTCAGCACGGGTGTAACCGAGGGCACCGAGGCTGGCGCTCGCCAGCGAGTCCGACGTTGCCAGCAGCCCGAGCAGCAGGTGCTCGGTGCCGATGTAGTTGTGGTCCAGCTCGCGGGCCTCTTCCTGCGCGCTGACTACGACGTGGCGTGCCTGCCCGGAGAATCGCTCAAACATATTCTCATTATCAGAGCCATGTCAATACACTGATACAAATAGGGTGATGAAAGGCAGGCCACGGTGCTGTCCGAGTGGGATGACCGCCTCGCAGCGTGGCGCGACGAGCTGGAACTGTTGGCCAAGCTGGATGACTCGCCATGGGTACCGCTAGCCATCGCGGAGGCCGAGGCAGGGGTGTCCCGCTCCGCGCTGCGCGCCTGGTACCGCAACGGGGAGATTGCATCACGACTGGTCGACGGGCCACACGGCCCGCAACGGCTTGTGCCGCTGCACGCGGTGCTGGAACGAGCCGCGCAGTCAGCGCGGATCCAGCGCCGCGCCGAACGTGAGGTCAGCCTGGAGGCGCAGCTGACGCTACTGCGGCATCGGGTTGACCAGCTCGAGATTCGGCTAGCCGCGCTGGAACGTCACTTGGAGCCCTGACAAGGCAACCGCCGTTATCGCCAGCACAACAGCGACCACGCGGCGGCTGTCATGTTGTGCGGGCGGAAACTTGTGTGAGCCCATTGCCCGCGAGCATCGGAAGTGCTGCCTGGGTGCGTCCTGTCAGGAGCAGAAGTAGAGCGCGGATAGGCCCGTGCACGTCTGTCCCAGATCCGGTCGTCCAGTCGATGTCGGTGGCTGTTAGCCGCAGTCCGCTGAGCCGCCTCCTGGCCCAGAAGGGCCATCCCATCAACCAGACGCGGGTGGCTCCGGCAGCCGCGGCAGCGGGCGGCATCGGCAGGTCAACGTCGAGCGGGATCGCGATGTCTTGGGCATGGACAAGGACATCGAACAGAACGTTGCGCTGGTCAGACACGACGGGCACCCTGCGTGAGCCGGCGTGCTGGCGCAGATCTGCGATGAGCTGCTCAGGCGCGCGCTCCGCCCGACGCAGGCTGGCATTGGTGTTCGCCCGATGAAAGCTGCCGTGGGCTCGGATGAGGTCCACGAGCACACTGCCCGCCGGTGGCGGCAGAGCGACCAATGACACGTGAGCTGCGACGTCTCTGATCCGCCACCCAGCACACAGCGACGGAGTCTCCCAGCTTGCCGCAGTGAGGCCGTCGAGCAGGTCCGCGATCGCCAGGCGTTGATCCTTGATGACCTGCCAACTCATCTCTACGTCCATCGAGGACCCTCCCGGACCGTTAGCCGAGCGCCGAGCGGTCTTGCAGAGAGAGTTTAGTCAGATTATCTGTCTTTCGTCACAAGGTAGGGGTCAGTGGTATCTCGCAGCATTGTCAGTGCCTCCCGCAGCTGTGCCGTCCTGGTCTCGCCGAGATACGCGGTCCACTGCGCCTCAACCTCGGCGACCACTGCCAGGCTGGCCTGCACCGCCGCGGCGCCGCGTGGGGCGATCCGAACCAAGCGCGCGCGACCATCGCGTGGATCCGGCGCTCGCTCAACATAGCCAGCGCGCTCGAGCTGCTCGACCAGAAAGCCAACTGTCTGCTTTGTCAGCTGCGCCGCCTCGGCCAGATCGGTGACGCGCGACCCATCCCGGTCTATCCGCTGGAAGACCCTCGCCTGGGCGAGTGTGATGTCGTCGAAGCCGGCGGCAGCCATCGCGTCGAGGACCGCCTTCTCCATCGCACGGTACGGAATGAACAGCAGCAGACCAAGGTTCAACTCGTCCGGAGCCGAGCCCGTCGGTTTGCTGCCCACGGCTGCCACCACCTCTCGATCACTAGGTTCGATAACTAGTCAGAAAACCGTACTAAAAGCGCCAGGACTTTCCAGTGCAGCGAAAGTCCGGTCTTCAGCCCTTCGATCTGCTCGTTGCCACGGTTCGTCCTTGACATTGGTCAGATTCTCTGACTAAAGTCGTCAGATCATCTTACCAATGCCGCAGCACCAACCGTCGAGTTCAGACCAGATGATCACTAGCCGTTCACGAATCCACGAGGGCCGCAAGCGCTCAAGACCACTGAGGAGGTTGCAGATGTACGGAGTCATCACCACTGTGCCAGCACCCGTCCAGATGTACGACTCAATGCACGCCGAGATGATCAAGCGGGTCGGCACGTCCGTCGACGGCTTGCTGGTGCACGTCGGGCGTGCGACCCCCGACGGCTTCCAGACCGTGGAGGTCTGGGAGTCCAAGCAGCACTACGACCGCGCCAACACCGACGTCGTCCTTCCAATGATGCGGGAGCTGACTGGCGATCAGCCTTCGCCCTCAATCGAACAATCAGCGGAAACCTTCGACGTACACGGACTTGTCATCCCCGCCGGCAATATCCTGATCTAGCTGTTCGTGGCCCATCCCAGCCCTCGGCCAGGGATCGCAGGTTCGCCAGGTAACGGTGGCCCGATGACTTTCGAAACCGCACCTGGTCCTACTTAGGGCAGCGCCGTTCCGCATGCTGCGAAGAGAGACACCGTGTCCGCAACCGTTCTCTACATGTCGATGTCCCTCGACGGGTTCATCGCAGGGCCCAATGCAGGCCTCGACAACGGCCTCGGCGACGGCGGCCACCGGCTGCACGAGTGGATCTGGTCAGACCCCGAGCCCAGCGGTGCGTCAGGTGTCCCGGGACGCCCGCCGGGTGTGAATGGCCAGGTGTACGACGAGTTCATGGCCACCGGGGCGGTGGTCGCCGGCCGCGGCACCTTCGACCCGGCCAACGGCTGGGGCGGCGACCACCACGACGGCGTGCCGATCTTCGTCCTCACCCGCCGGCGGCCCGACAGCACCACGAGGTCGTGGCCGCTGGTAAGCTACGTGGCCGACGTCCGAACCGCGATGACCCAGGCCAAGCAGGCTGCCGGCAACAAGAACGTGCTGGTCCACGGTGCCGGCACCGCGCAGCTCGCACTCGCTGCCGGCGTCCTCGACGAACTCGAGATCCATCTGATCCCGCTGCTCCTCGGCCGAGGGCGCCGCCTTTTCGACCACCTCGGACCCGAGCACATCGAGCTTGAGCGCACCCGGGTCCTCGAGGGCGACGGTGTCACCCACCTTCACTATCGCGTCCAGCGTTGAACCACAGCCCCACCTTCTCCTTCCAGCGACTGGTGGTGTCTCCCGGCACGTGTTCGTCTCCACCGCTTTTGGCGAACACGCGGCGCGCGAGCACGAGCCTCGATCAGCAGACGAGTCAGGACTCGCGGTCAGGCCCTCGTGCGCGGGTGGAGCCGCTGAACCGTGTACTGACAGGTCCTGTTTCCGCAGTGGCACGGCTCGTAGCGTGGAGGACGTGGATCGCCGCAAGGACATTCAGGAGTTCCTGACCAGTCGCCGAGCCCGGCTGACCCCGGAGCATGCTGGGCTGGCCAGCTTCGGTGACAAGCGACGCGTCACGGGCCTGCGCCGGGAGGAGGTTGCGATGCTGGCCGGGGTCAGCATGGACTATTACGCCCGGCTCGAACGCGGTCATCTGGCCGGGGCGTCGGAGTCGGTGCTGGAGGCGGTGGCCAGCGCGTTGCAGCTCGACGAGGCTGAACGTCAGCATCTGCTCGACCTGGCCCGTAACAGCGAGACCACGATGTCTCGCGGGCCGCGCCGTCCCAAGCCCGCGGCTGCAACCCCACGGCCGGCGGTCATGGCGATCCTGGCGGGCATGACCGGCATCCCTGCGTATCTGCGGACTCCGCGGATGGAGATCGTTGCCGCGAACGTACTGTGTCAGGCGTTGTACGGGGGTGTCCTCGATGATGAGCGGTTGCCGGTGAACCTGGCCCGGTTCGTCTTTCTCGATCCGCACTCGCGCGGGTTCTTCCTGGACTGGGATGCAGTGGCCGACGACCTGGCCGGTGCGTTGCGGGTTCAGGCCGGTGGTGATCCGCGGGACCGGGCGTTGAGTGATCTGATCGGTGAGCTGTCGACCCGCAGTGATGAGTTCGTGGCCCGGTGGGCGCGGCAGCATGTGCGGCTGCACCGCACCGCCCGCAAGCAGCTTCACAACCGGGTGGTGGGCGACATCGAGCTGACCGGAAATGCGCTGGAG